>NZ_JBDGJH010000010.1:0-153021 GCF_057656995.1 Mycobacterium sp. Soil_C_30
CCACCGTCGGGGCGTTACGCAAAGCCGCCGAAGGACACGACGTCTCCATCCAAGCCCTGTCCCACCACCGCGACGGCAACAAAACCAGCTTCGCCGACTTCGCCGCCAACGCCAAAGCCGTCGCGGGCGCCGAGTAGCGGTAACCGACACCAACCCTGAGGAAACCAAACAATGCCCGGCGGAATGAGTTTCGAGCTCACCGAGGATCAGGAGCTGATCCGCAAATCGGTCGCAGAGCTGGCGTCGAGGTTCGACGACCACTACTGGATGGAGAAGGATCAGGCCCACGAATTCCCGCAGGAGTTCTACGACGCCATCGCCAAGGGCGGCTGGCTGGGGATGACCATTCCCGAGGAGTATGGCGGGCACGGCCTCGGCATCACCGAGGCCACCCTGCTGCTGGAGGAGATCTCCCGCTCGGGGGCGGCGATGAACGGTGCCAGCGCCATCCACCTCTCCATCTTCGGCATGCAGCCGGTGGTCAAACACGGCTCCGACGAACTCAAGGCCGCCACCCTGCCCAGGATCGTCAACGGCGACCTGCACGTCTGCTTCGGTGTCACCGAACCCGGTGCGGGACTCGACACCTCGCGTATCACCACCTTCGCCAAGCGCGAGGGGGACAAATACCGCATCAACGGCCGCAAGGTCTGGATCTCCAAGGCGCTGGAGTCGGAGAAGATCCTGCTGCTGACCCGCAGCACCCCGTATGACGAGGTCACCAAGAAGACCGAGGGCATGACGCTCTTCCTCACCGACCTCGACCGCGACCACATCGACATCCGGCCCATCAAGAAGATGGGTCGCAACGCCGTCAGCTCCAACGAGCTGTTCATCGACGACCTGATCGTTCCCGTCGAGGACCGGGTGGGCGAGGAGGGCCAAGGGTTCAAGTACATCCTCGACGGTCTCAACCCCGAGCGCATGCTGATCGCCGCCGAAGCGCTCGGCATCGGACGTGTCGCGCTGGAGAAGGCCGTCAAGTACGGCAACGAACGGGTGGTGTTCAATCGGCCCATCGGCATGAACCAGGGGCTGCAGTTCCCGCTGGCCGACTCGCTGGCCCGTCTCGACGCCGCCGAACTGGTGCTGCGCAAGGCGACATGGCTGTACGACAACGGCAAACCCTGTGGCCGGGAGGCCAATACCGCAAAATATCTGTGCGCCGACGCGGGTTTCGGTGCTGCCGATCGCGCTCTGCAACTACACGGCGGCATGGGCTATTCCGAGGAGTACCACGTGTCGCGGTACTTCCGGGAATCCCGGCTGATGAAGATCGCCCCCGTCAGCCAGGAGATGATCCTGAACTTCCTGGGCGAACACGTCCTGGGCCTGCCGAGGAGTTACTGAGTTGTCCTATTTCGACCTGACCGGCCGCGCCGCCCTGGTGACCGGTGCCGGTGCGGGCGGAGGTATCGGTGCCGCGGTGGCCGCAGCGCTGGCCGACGCCGGTGCCGCCGTGCTCGTCACCGATATCGACGCGAACGCGGCGTCCGCTGTCGCCGAACGTATTTCGGCCGGAGGCGGTAAAGCCGACAGCATGGCCCTGGACGTCGCCGACCGCGATGCCGCCGACGCCGCGGCCGCGCGAGCGGCCGGGCTGAGGGAGGGCAAGCTGCACATCGTCGTCAACAACGCCGGCGTCACCTCCCCGGCCATGTTCCCCAAACTGACCGACGAGGCGTTTCGGCGCACCTTCGACGTCCACGTCATGGGCACCTTCCACGTCACGCAGGCCGCGCTGCCGCACATTCCCACCGACGGAACCGGCCGCGTCATCAATGTCACCTCCTCGGCGGGGCTCACCGGCACCCTCGGTCAGGTGAATTACTCGGCCGCCAAAGCGGGCATCATCGGCTTCACCAAGTCGCTGGCCAGAGAGCTCGCCGCCAGCAACATCCTGGTCAATGCGCTGGCCCCCCTGGCCGCCACTCCCATGACCGAGACCATTCGCACCAACGAGAAGTTCGCCGCCGCCATGATGAACCGGATCCCGTTGAAGCGCTGGGCCGAACCCGGCGAGGTGGCAGGGGCTTTCGTGTTCCTGGCCTCGGATGCGGCGTCCTACATCACCGGGCAGGTGCTGCCGGTCGACGGCGGCATGGTGATGTGACGGTCATGGGAACAGCACCACTTGCCGGCGTCACCGTCGTCGCCATGGAACAGGCGGTGGCCGCCCCCATGTGCACGCGGGTGCTCGCCGACTTCGGCGCCCGCGTCATCAAGGTGGAGAATCCGCGGGGCGGTGACTTCGCCCGTGACTACGACGACGTGGTCAACGGTCCGGGTGGCCTGGCCGCGCACTTCGTGTGGTGCAACCGGGGCAAGGAGTCCGTCACCCTCAACACCAAATCCGCACAGGGCATGGAGGTCCTGCACCGGCTGCTCGACCGGGCCGATGCCTTCGTGTCCAACCTGGCGCCGGGAGCGACGACCCGGCTGGGGCTCACCGCCCGGGAGTTGACGCAACGGCACCCGAACGTCATCCCACTCGAGATCGACGGATACGGCCCCGGCGGGCCCATCTCACACAAACGGGCCTACGACCTGCTGGTGCAGGCGGAGTCGGGATCGTGTGCCATCACCGGTCATCCCGGCATGCCGGCCAAACCCGGACCCGCGATGGCAGATTTCACCACCGGGCTCTACGGCGCCATCTCCATCCTGGCGCTGCTGTTCGCGCGCAAAGAAGGCGCCACCGCACGGCCGTCTGTGGAACTGAGCCTGTTCGACGTGATGACCGACGTGATGGGTTACGCGCTGACCTACACCCAGCACTCCGGCATCGATCAGCAGCCACTCGGGGTGGGATCTCCGGCGGTGGCGCCCTATGGGGCGTTCCTCACCCGGGACGGGCAGACCGTCGTGCTCGGCACCACCAACGACCGCGAATGGCAGCGGGTGGCGCGGGAGATCATCAACCGGCCCGACCTTGCCGGCGATCCGCGTTTCCAGACGAACTCCGGCCGGTGCCAACACCGAGACGTTCTCGACGAGGCCATCGGAACCTGGTGTGCGCAACACGATCTCGCCGAGATCCAGAAGGTGGCCGACGAGGCCGGTATCGGCAATTCGAGGTACAACCTCCCCAGTGAGGTGGTGGAGCACCCACAGCTGACCGCCCGCGACCGTTGGCGCACGGTGGGCACACCCAAGGGCGACATCAAGGCGTTGCGGCCTCCTCCGGTGATCAGCGGGTTCGACCAACCGATGGGGGCCGTGCCCGGTCTGGGGCAGCACACCGACGCCGTGCTGACCGAATTGGGCTACACAACAGAGGAGTTGGTGCAGCTGCGGGCCGGCGGTGCGATCGGTCCGGTCTACGGGTGACGGACACGCTGCTGATTCACGACAGCGGCGGAGTGCGAACGCTGACCCTGAATCGTCCTGAGCGCAAGAACGCGATCGACGCCGAACTGTGGGTTGCACTGGCCGACGCGCTGCGCAGTACCGCCCGGGACCGCACCACACGGGCGCTGGTCCTCACCGGAGCCGGTGGCGCCTTCTGCTCGGGTGCCGATATCGGCACCGGTGAAGACCTGCACCCGCGGTACAAGCTGCAGCGTCTGACCGAAGTGGCGCTGGCCTTGCACGAGCTGGCCGTCCCGACGATCGCCAAGGTCTGCGGTGTCGCTGTCGGCGCCGGCTGGAACCTGGCGTTGGGGTGTGATCTGGTGGTCGCCACCCCCGAGTCGCGTTTCTGTCAGATCTTCGCCAAGCGTGGTCTGTCGGTGGACCTGGGCGGCTCGTGGCTGCTGCCCAAACTCGTGGGTCTGCAACAAGCCAAACGCCTTGTGCTACTGGGGGAGACGATCACCGCTGCGGAGGCCCTCGATCTGGGGCTGGTCACCTGGGTGAAGCCCGATCCGGAGATCGGCACGTTCGTCGACGGCCTTGCGGCGCGGCTGGCCGCTGGACCTCCCTTTGCGCTGGCCCAGAGCAAGGCGCTTCTCAACGACGGGGCCAACACCACGCTGCGCGACGCGCTGGGCAACGAAGCCCGGGCGCAGCCCGGCAATTTCGCCACGGCAGACTCAGCGGAGGCCTACGCCGCATTCGCCGCCAAACGGGATGCGGAGTTCACCGGCGAGTGGGCCATCCGACCCGCGGCCATGGAAACCAGAACGGAGCACAAGTGATGCGGGAAACGGTCATCGTCGGTGCGGTGCGCACGCCGGTCGGAAAACGCAACGGCGGGCTGTCTTCTCAGCATGCCGCAGACCTGTCTGCGCTGGTGCTCGACGAACTGGCGCAGCGCACCGGAGTCGACCCGGCGATCGTCGACGACGTGGTGTGGGGCTGCGTATCGCAGGTGGGAGACCAGTCCAGCAATATCGGCCGTTACTCGGTGCTGGCCGCCGGATGGCCCGAGAGCATCCCCGGCACCACCGTCAACCGCGCCTGCGGTTCCAGCCAGCAAGCCCTCGACTTCGCCGCCCAGGCCGTCATGTCCGGGCAGCAGGAGGTGGTGGTGGCCGGCGGCGTCGAGGTGATGAGCCGGGTGCCGTTGGGGGCGGCCCGGGCCACCGGCATGCCGTACGGGCCCAAAGTGCTTGCCCGGTACGACGATTTCTCCTTCAACCAGGGCATCTCCGCGGAGCTGATCGCGCAGAAGTGGGGCCTGTCGCGCACCGATCTCGACGAGTACTCGGCCCGGTCCCACGCAAGGGCGGCGGCGGCCCTCGACAGCGGTGCGTTCGAGGATCAAGTCGTCTTCGTGCCGACCGAGGACGGCGCCGTCACCGCGGACGAGGGTGTCCGCCGCGGCACCACCGCGGAGAAACTGGCGGGGCTCAAGCCCGCTTTCCAGGAAGACGGGATCATCCACGCCGGCAACTCGTCTCAGATCTCCGACGGAGCGGCAGCGCTGCTGGTCACCACCGCCGAGAAGGCCCGTGAGTTGGGTCTGTCGCCGTTGGTGCGTTATGTCGCGGGCGCGGTCACCGGAGCCGACCCGGTGCTGATGCTCACCGGGCCCATCCCGGCCACAGCAAAAGTGTTGAGCAAGGCCGGGATCGGAGTGGGTGACGTCGGCGTGTTCGAGGTCAACGAGGCGTTCGCCTCGGTGCCCCTGGCCTGGCAGGCCGAGACGGGCGCCGACGAGGCCCTGGTCAATCCACTGGGCGGGGCGATCGCGCTGGGACACCCGCTGGGAGCCTCGGGGGCGGTGTTGATGACCCGGATGATCCATCACATGCGTGACAACGGGATTCGTTACGGGTTGCAAACCATGTGTGAGGGCGGCGGCACCGCCAACGCCACCGTCGTCGAGCTTGTCGGATAGGGAGCGCCGTGCGCAGGGATCTGTTCACCGAGGACCACGAAGCTTTCCGGCAACTCGCCAAGGATTTCATCGAGAAGGAGGTCGTGCCCGACTATCCGTTGTGGGAGAAGGCGGGCCGGATGCCCCGGGAGGCGTTCGCGAAGCTCGGCGACCTCGGCATGATGGGCATGGCCATCCCCGAGCAGTACGGCGGCAGCGGCCAGCCCGACTACCGGTACAACGTGGTGCTGCAGGAAGAAGCGGCGCGGGCCCTGGTCACGCTGTCGACGGTGCGCACCCAGCTGGAGGTGATCCTGCCGTACTTCCTGCACTATGCGAACGACGAACAGCGGCAGCGGTGGTTCCCCGGTCTGGCAGCGGGCACGCTGTTGACGGCGGTGGCGATGACCGAGCCGGGCACCGGCTCAGATCTGGCCGGGGTGCGCACCACCGCGGTGCGGGACGGGGATCACTACGTCGTCAACGGTGCGAAGACATTCATCACCGGCGGTATGCAGGCCGACCTGGTGGTGGTCGTCGCGCGTACGTCCACCGACCCGGAGAACCGGCGCAAAGGTCTGTCCCTGCTCGTCGTCGAGGACGGTATGCCCGGGTTCACCCGCGGCCGCGAGCTGGACAAGATGGGCTGCAAGGTGCAGGACACCGCAGAGCTGTCGTTCGCCGATGTGCGGGTCCCGGTCGAGAACCTCCTCGGTGAGGAGGGTGCGGCGTTCAGCTATCTGGGACACAACCTGGCCCAGGAGCGGCTGACGGTGGCGGTGGGCTCGGTGGCGCAGGCGCGCAGCGCGATCGCCGCGGCCATCGACTACACCCGGGACCGCAAGGCGTTCGGCACACCGGTGGCGTCGTTTCAGAACACGAAGTTCGAATTGGCCGCGTGTTCCACGGAGGTCGAGGCGGCGCAGGCGATGCTGGACCGTGCCGTCACCTTGCACGTCGACGGTGAGCTGCCCGCGGCCGACGCCGCGCGGGTGAAGTTGTTCTGCACCGAGATGCAGGCCCGGGTGGTGGACCGCTGTCTGCAGCTGTTCGGCGGCTACGGCTACATGATGGAATATCCGATCGCCCGGCTGTACACGGATGCGCGAGTGGCCAGGATCTATGCGGGCACCAGCGAGGTCATGAAAGTGATCATCGCCAAGTCGCTGGGGCTGTAGCGAACGGGTGAACCACCGGTATCGCCATTCGGCGGTATTGGCGGCTGCGGCTGGTTAGCCTCATGGCGTCACCCGCGTGACGCCCTCCCAAAATGAATTTCAGTGAGACCCTTGTCACAGGCGTCAAACCAACCTACTGTGTGTTCACTAGGTTGGTTTACACATCAGGAAGCAACTGTCAGCCCATGACTTCGCCTGCGCCTGCTACCAGGCCGTATGCCGCGCTCTTCGCCAAAGGCGACGAGCGCAAACAGCGCATCCTGGCCGTCGCACTGCGGCTGCTGACGCGTAACGGCTGGCGCAACACGTCGCTGGCGCAGATCGCCAAGGAGGCCGGGGTGACACCGGCCGGGCTGCTGCACCACTTCGAATCCAAGGAGCAGCTGCTGCACGCGGTGGTCGATGCGCGCGACGCCGACGACGACGCCCACGCTGACCGCAGCGGCGACCTGATCGAGGAGATCGCCCGTGTCGGCGAGCGCATCGACCGGGCGCCGCAGCTGGTGGGGACCTTCGCGGTGCTGCTGGTGGAGAACCTGACTCCCGATGCGCCTCTGCACGACCGCCTGCTCGGCAGGCACAAAGCGGCGATCGACATCGTCGCCGAGCTCATCAGACGTGGCCAGAAGGCTGGCCGGTACCGCAGCGATTTCGACCCAGCCCTCAAAGCGGTGCAGATCGTGTCCCTCGTCAACGGATTGGAAATCTCATGGTTGCTGGACCCATCAATTCCCTTGAAAGAGACGATTCAGGAGTACGCGCAGTCACTGGCGCGGGAATTCGCCCCGGTCGCACCATCGTGAGGTACCGGCTCGACGTCATCGCCTCGAGCGTGGTCGAGGTGGTGCAGTCTGCCGGCGGGTGGCTGTTCGACCGCGCGATGGCCGGTTGGGATGTGACTGTGTTGGTGGACGACCGGGGATACGACCCCCTGCCCCTGCACATCCTCGGGGCCGAGGTGCTCGACCTCGAGGCCGCGGTGCAGATGGAGGCGCGGCCGCGCCCCGACGCGCTGGCGGTGGCCACCGACCTCTACGGCCGGGACAGCCGGATCGAAGCAGGCGTGCGCAAGGCGCTGGACAGTGGTCGTACGGAGGTGACGCTGTGGGGTCAGGCGTGGCCGGCCGAGCTGAGTCGCACCGGTTCGGTGGAGCACCGGCTCAGTGTGGCGGCGCGAGCCTTCAAGGCGCGGGCGCTGGCCGCGGCGGCCCTGCCGGTGGAGTCGGATGTGGTCGAGGTGTTCCGCAGCGGCGCGCACCTGTGCTGTCCGGTGGCCGCCGACCTCGTTCCCGCCAGCTAGTTGATGTGTGGAGTTCCAGCGCCGCTGGGACTCCACACAGCTCCTAATCCTTGATGTAGATCGCCTGCCGGGGGCATTGCCGGACGGCTTCGCGGATCTGCTCCTCGTTGTCCGGCGTGATCTCGTCTTGCAGCACATGCAGGTCGTCCTGGTCGTCGAGGTCGAATACCTCGGGAATGACGCCCATACACACGCCGTTGCTCTCACACAGGCCGTAGTCCACTTCGACTTTCGACATGAGCATCACCTCAGCACCTTCACCGGCACATGGGAGTAGCCGGAGACATTCTGCATCTTGACTCGTTGCAGCCCATCCCATTTCACCTCGTAGCGCGGCATGAAGTCCAGCAGGTGTTCCAGCGCGACGACGCTTTCGAGCCGGGCCAGAGCCGCGCCGAGGCAACTGTGGATTCCGTAACCCAGCCCGAGGTTCTGAGCCTCGGTGCGATCACGTTCGATGTCGAACTTGTCCGCGTTGGTGAACGCCCGGGGGTCGCGGTTGGCGGCGGCCTTCATCAGGAACACGGCCTTACCCGCGGGGATGGTCACCCCGTGCAGGGTGGATTCCTTGAGTGTGTACCGCACGTTGTACTGCACGGGGCCGACGAACCGCAGCAATTCCTCGACGGCGGCGGGCACCTTGTCGCGGTCGTCGAGCAGCAGCTGCCACTGGTCCGGGTTCTCGGCGAACACCACCATGGCGCTGCCGATCAGCTTGGTCACGGTTTCCGCGCCGGCCCCGCCGAGAAGCGTTGCGAATCCGGTGATCTCGAGATCGTCGAGCTTCTGCATCTCGCCGGCCTCGCCGCGCGGGATCTCCGCGGTGATCAGCCGGCTGATCATGTCGTCCTGCGGGTTGGCGCGCCGCTCCTGGACCAGTTGGTAGTAGTACATCGCGGTGTCCATGGTGGCCTTCATGCCGGCCTCCGAGTAGCCGATCTGGCCCGGTTCGCGGTGCAGCGACGCGTCGATCCAGTGCCGTACCTGCTGGCGATACTCCTCGGGTACCCCGGCCATCCGGGTGATCACCTCGACGGGGAACGGGCCCGAGAAGTCCTGCACCACATCGAATTCGTCGGAGTCGATCTTGCCGAGATAGTGCTCGATCAGTTCGACCACGGACTCTTTCTGCGATTGCACCGCCCGCGGTGTGAAGGCCTTGTTGAGCAGGCTGCGCAGGGCGCGGTGGTCCGGCGGGTCCATGAAGATGATGGATTTCTGCGGCAGCTCACCGGACTGCACCATGTGCAGATCGCATCCGCGCGACGACGAATAGGTCTCGTAGTCCTTGAGCGCGTTCGCGACGTCCTCATGCCGGGTGAGTGCGTAGAAGTCGCGTTCTTCGTCGTAGTAGACCGGTGCGTCGTCCTGCATTCGCTTGTAGATGTCGAAGGGGTAAGCGAAGTACTCCTCGGAGAACGGGTCGAACACGACCTGCGGCTTTGTCATGGCATTCCTCCTCCGCAACGCCTGGGCTGGCGTAGAGTTACGAATGGCGGATCAACTGTAACGGTAACAGTTGAGGGGTCAGTTGGGCGCCGAAACGAGATTTCCGGTCTCGTTTGTCGTGACGGGCTCCAGCAGGTCACCGGGGGGATCCCGTCGCGACCAGGCGCTCCAGTGCACCCAGATCCGTACCGAGGTCGGCCAGAGTCTTCCGCACCACCGCGATGTCCTTGCCCACGAAGGGGCCGGTCATGGCGATGAACGACGACACCGAACCGCGTCCCGCCACGCCGGACAGGGCGCGGCTGCTGCCACTTCCGTGCGGTAACGCCTGCAGCAGCGCGGTCTCGTCGATGCCGAGACTGTCGCCGAGCTTCACCGCCTCGGCGAGCAGGCCGATCTGCGCGGCGAACAGCGTGTTGTTGACGAGCTTGACCTTCTGCCCGGCGCCCAGTTCCCCGACGTGGACGATGGGGTCGCCGTAGCTGGCCAGTGCGGGCCTGACCCGCTCGAGCGCGTCTGTCGCACCGCCGACGAACAGCGTCACCCGGCCCGCCGCAATGTCGTGCGGGCCGCCGCTGACCGGGGCGTCGAGCACGTCGGCACCGGTGCGGCCGGCGATCTCGGCAGCGGTGCGCGGGTTGCCGGTGGTGTGCACGACGAGCACGCTGCCTGCGGGCAGGGCCGCCGCCAGCCCGTCGTCGACACAGATCCGGCGCACCTGCTCGTCGGTGAACACGCACACGATCACCGCTTCGGCGCCTTCGATGACCGCCGGCGTCGAGGTCACCGGGGTAGCGCCCAGACCCGCCAGGGCCGCGCACTTCTCGTCGGTGCGGCCGAGCGCACGCACCTGGTGGCCGGCACCCACCAGCCGGGCCACCATCGGTGCACCCATCCGGCCCGCGCCGATGAACCCCACCTTCATCGCGGATAGCCCATGGAATCCAGTGCGGCGTCGGCGGCGTCGAACACCGCGCCCTGCGGCGCGGTCGCGGCGTCGGCGAGGCCGGCCGCCAGCCGCACATCCTTCTGCAACAGGGCACCGGCGATGGGCGCCAGGTTCTCCAAAGTGCCGCCGAACAGCGCGATACTGCCCAGGGCCTTGCTGTTGGCCGAGCCGCGCGTGACGACCTCGCACATCTTGGCCCGCGGCACGCCGAGCGACTCGCCGAGCTCCAAAAGGCTCAGGGCACTGCCCAGGTTCGCCGAGAACAACAGGTTGTTGAGGATCTTGGTGACCTGCCCGGCGCCCACCGGACCCAGGTGCACGATCGGGTCGGCATAGGTCTCGAACACCGGCCGGCAGCGCGCCACCACGTCGTCGTCGCCGCCGATCATCACCAGCAACTGCTTCTGCTCGACCGCGGGTGCACCCCCGCTGACCGGGGCGTCCAGTACCGAAATACCCTGCGCGGCAGCCTTGTCCGCAAGCTCACGGCAGGTGTCGGGGTGGACCGTACTGTGAATCACGATGGTGCCGCCCGGCGACATCCCGGCCAGCAATCCCTCTGCGCCGTAAGCCAGTTCACGAACGTCCTCGTCGCCGATCACACACAGGCAGGCGATATCGCTGGCGGCGGCCAGTTCAGCCGGTGAAGCCGCCGTCTTGGCGGCCGTGTCGGAGTACGGCTCCAGCGACGCGGGGCGGCGCGCCCACAGCGTCGTCTCGAATCCGGCGTCGACGATGGCCCGGGCCATCGGCGCGCCCTGACTGCCCAGACCTATGAATCCGACTCGCATCAGCTGGCCTCCACGGTGAATTGTGTTGTGCTGCGGGACTGAGCGCACTCTTCGACAAAAGCCAGCGCGCTCAGGTGGTAGGCGGTGGCGGCGTAGCCCAGAGACAGGTTGTGTCCGGCGCCGGCCTGCTCGTGCAGCGCCACCCGCGGCGCCGCGGTGAACAGGGCGCCGACCTCGGTGAGCGCCCGAGGGCCGTTCTCCCAGACCCGTTCGTACTCGGCGAGGCTGAACCGCACCGGGACACGCACCTGGGCGGCGAGCTCCGGAAAGTCCCGCAGCCAGTTGGTCACCAGGGCGGCTTCGTAGTCGGGGGAGACGGGCCCGGACTTGATCCGGACCGAGCCGGCGATCCCGTCGGGATACAGATGAGCCGGCTCCCAGAGCAACTCGCGCAGACCGCTGGGGATGTTCTCCCGCGACGCGCCGGCCAGGACGGCGCGGGCGGTGTCCTGTTGGCGGATGCCGGTGCCGGAGATCTCGATGCCCAGCAGTTCGTCACCGCGGTCACCGGTGGCCATGCGCAGCGCCAGTTCGCTGCCGTTGGAGTGTGCGAGCAGGAAGAGGCCGGCGCCGCGGTCCCGGCCGCCCAGCATGGCGTCGACGGCACGGTACGTCATGTCGATACGCCGTGCGGTGTCGTCGAATTCGCGCGAGTACAACGCCGAGCTGCCGAACCCCGGGCGGTCCAGTGCGAGAACGGTGAAGCCCATGGCGGCGCCGGCCCGCAGCAGTGAAAGCCGGGGATGGTCGGGGCAGTCGAAGTACGCGCTGGTGGTGGCCCCGCCGTGCAACGCCACGATCACCGCAGCTGCTCCCGGTACCTCGGCCAGCAGACCGGACATCGGCACGGCGTCGACGAGGACCACCCTCGGTGTCGGTGCACTCACGAGTCGCTCCGCAACAGCAGCACCCCGCTGGGGGTCAGTCCGCCGCTGCTGGCGACGGCCACCTTCGCGTCGGCCACCTGGCGGGCACCGGCTTCCCCACGCAATTGGGTGACGGCTTCGTGGATCAACCCCATGCCGTGGGTGCGGCCGTGGGACAGCTGGCCGCCATGGGTGTTCAGCGGCAGCAGGCCGTCGCGGGCGATGTTGTGGCCGCCGTCCAGGAAATCCTTCGCCTCGCCGATTCCGCAGAAGCCCAGCGCCTCCAGCCAGGACAGGCAGTTGAAGGTGAAGCCGTCGTAGAGTTGGGCGACGTCGACATCGTTGGGCCGCAACGACGTTCGGGTCCACAGATGCGCCGCTTGGCCGAGTACCTGTGGCTCGTGGGTCAGTGTGCTCTGATCCCAGTCGGTGCGCTCGACGATCTGGGTGCCGACGGCCTCCACCAGCACCGGTGGCTTGGCCAGGTCCCGCGCGACGTCCACGGCCGAGACGATGACGGCCACCGCGCCGTCACACGGCACGTCGCAGTCGTAGAGCCCGAACGGTGTGGTGATCATCCGCGCCGACAGGTAGTCGTCCATGGTCATCGGATCGCGGTAGATGGCAGTCGGATTCAGCGCGGCGTTGGCGCGCTGGTTGAGCGCGATCCAGCCGAGTGTCTCGCGGGTGGTGCCGTAGCGGTGGAAGTGCCGCTGGGCGTTCTGCGCCAGGGTGTGTGCCGCCGAGGTGGCCCCGAACGGCATCTGCCAGCTGGTGGTGCGGGCGCCCCCGGGTGGTGCGGCCTTGCCCTCCTTCATCAGCTGGCTGAAGGTGGCCTCCCACAACGTCCGGAAACACAGCACGTGGCGGGCCAGTCCGGTGGCGACGGCCATCATCGCGGCGATCACCGAGCCGCCGGGTCCGAAGGTGTCCATGCCGCCGTTGATCCACGTCGGCCGGATTCCCAGTGCACCTTCGAGCGCGCTCACCCCGCCCTCGCCCATGCCGGCGACGTCGATACCCGGATAGGTGGACAGTCCGTCGATGTCCTCGAGTGTCAGCCCGGCATCGGCGATCGCCGCTTCGCAGGCTTCGATGGTCAAAGACAGCGGCGGCACCATCAGCCGCCGGCCCATCTGCGATGCGCCGATGCCGGTGATCGCCGAGAGCTCTTCGAATTTCGTGGTGCGTGCCGGTGCGCGGACGAATCGGTGGAAGTCGGTGGGGGCGATCTCGTCGTCGGGCAGTGGGGCCAGCTCGGTGTCGGCGCTCGGGCGGAACAACGGCAGCCACACGTCGGCGGCCTGCTCGAACACCACCTCCATCTGTCGGCCCAGTTGCAGCTCGGCGGGATCACACTCCACGGCGTTGGTGGTCAGGCGGACGCGGGGGTCCTCCTCGATGGCGACCTGTGCGACGACGTAGGGCGCGGGCAGGCCGGGGAGGCTGAAGCGGTGGTTCACGGTGAACCCCACCAGCGTGGCGCGGCCCGAGACCGCGCGGGGGCCGAGATTGTGGCTGCGGCAGTACCGGCAGACCGGCGCCGGGGGATGGATCAGTGACTTGCAGTCGCCGCATTCCTGCAGCCGGAGCTGGCCGTCGGCACCCGAGGTCCAGAAGAACTCGTTGTCCAGCGTGAGTTGCGGCAGGATCGCGCGACCGGATTCCTGGGAAATCGCCGACCTCCGTAGATAGTGCCGTTATCCGCTTTGGAGAATCACGTTATCAGTGGCTGTGGGTCGAATCCAGGGCCGTGGGGGAGATCAGCGCGCCCGCCGTGCCAACCGCGGCCGGTCGAGGATCAGCACGGTCTTTCCCCGGATCTGGATCCAGCCGCGCTCGGTGAACTCGCCGAGTGCCTTGTTCACGGTTTCGCGCGACGAGCCGACCAGTTGCGCGAGTTCCTCCTGAGTGAGGTCGTGCAGAACGCGGATCGACCCGTCCGGCCCGTCGATGCCGAAGCGCACGGCCAGCTGGAGCAGCAGTTTGGCCACGCGGCCCGGAACGTCGGTGAACACCAGATCGGTGACACAGTCGTTGGTCTCGCGCAACCGGCGCGCCAGCACCCGCAGCAACTGCTCACCCGCTTCGGGAGCGGCAGCGATCCAGGTGCGCAGCGCCTGCCGGTCGATCGACACCACGCGCACCGTGGTCAGCGCGGTGACCGTCGAAGTCCTGGCCCCGAAGTCGAATACCGACAGTTCGCCGAAGACCTCGGAGGGGCCCAGGACCGCCAGCAGGTTCTGCCGGCCGTCGGCGGTGCGCCGCCCGACCTTCACCTTGCCCTCGACGATCACGTACATGCAGTCACCGGGTTCACCTTCGGTGACGATGACGTGTCCGCGCCGGAACTCCACCGGGGAGAGCCGACGGGTGAGCGCGGCCAGTGTCGGTCGCTGTACACGGGGAAGGCTGTCGGGTTGCTCGAGCACCGAGGCCGTAGGGGTGGTCATGTCCGGCCGAGCGTCGATGTGGCTGCTGTGTCCGACGGCATCGCGATGATCGCGTGCACCGGGCAGTCCAGCAGCGCCCGGGTCACCGCGTCGCGGTCGGCCTCGGGGATCCGGCCGTTGCCTTCCAGCGAGGCGTAACCCCAGTCGTCGAGGCTGAAGTACTCGGGGGCATGCTTGGCGCACAGCCCGAATCCGTCGCACAGCGTCCGGTCCAGGCGGATGCGCATACCGTCGCTCATTTCGTCTCCACCTCGAACGGCCGTTCGGCGCGAAACATGCTGTCGGCGCATGTTTCACAGCTGTTCTCGAGGTGGCGGGCCACCTCTGCGGGGAATTTGCGCAACAGACTGGCGGCGGCGTTGGTCGCCGCGTCCAGGGTCGCGCATGCACCGCGCCCCCGCAGAACCACCGACCAGCGCTCGAGCCGGGCCAGGTCGTCGTCGGCCGCCACGCCGTCGCGCAGGGCGACGCCCACCGCCGCCATGGCGGCGGTGCCGTTGAAACACGACCCGCACTGGCCCGCGTTCTCGCGATCGAAGTAACTCAGCACCGAGGCGGCCACCGCGACCGGGCATTCGTCGGTGAGCAACGAGATGGCCCCGCACCCCAATCCGCTGTCGAGCCGGCGCAGGTTCTCGTGATCCACGGTGACGTCGAGGATCTCGGTGTTGAGCAGGCCTGCGAAGTAGCCGCCCATCAGGACACCGCGCACCGACTCGGCGGATACTCCGTGCACCGCCAGCAGATCGCTGAACGCGATACCGAAGGGCACTTCGTAGAGTGTCGCCGGCCGTCCGCCTCCGGTGAGCGTCACCAACAGGGTGCCCGGTGAGGCCGACGTCCCCGCCGCCCGGTACTGCTGCGCGCCGTGCCGGTGCAGGTACGGCAGATTGGCCAGAGTCTCCACATTGCTCACCATGGTGGGCAGCCCGCCGACACCCTCTTCGAACGGCCGCGGTGGCTTGTCTGTCGGTTTGGCGGGCCCGCCGTTGATGGCGTGCACGGCCGCGGTCTCCTCACCGGCCACATACCCGGGTTCCACCACGCGAACGCTCACCGTCACCCCGTCGAGCATCGTGCCCCCGAGCTCGCTCAGGGCGTGTTCGACAGCCCGGGCCGACGATGGGTCCGACACGTACACGTGCGTGTGTTCGGCACCCACCAGCCGCGCCGCGAGCCGCAGTCCGTCGAGTACCAGGTGAGGCCGGTTGCGAAGCAGCCAGCGGTCTTTGATCGACGCCGGCTCACCTTCTTCGCCATTGGCGACGACGACGGTCGCCCGGCCCTGCTGCCACGCGCCACGCACCGTGCCGACCTTCACCCCGAGGGGGAAAGCGGCGCCACCGCGGCCCACGATGCCCGACAACTCGACCGCCGACAGCAAGCCGTCGATATCGTCGAGTGCCAGGTAGCCGTCCGCGGCGCGATAGGTCGCGAGATCCTCCGGCCCGGGGCCGGTGCGCAGCAGGCGCGGTGTCAGCTGCGGCCATGCGGCGACGGCGATCTCGGCGGGGCCGGCGAAGTCCATCGCGGCGGTCATGGGTGCCTCCTCACGGGCAGCCGGCCGCTACGCTTGCGCGCATGCGTACGGCGGTGGTGCGAATCGGTGTCGATCCCTGCGGCGACCTGACCGCCGAACAACTGCGTTCCGGCATGGCCGCGCTGGCCGACCTGGCGCGCACCGCGGGAGCCGGTCTGGTGGACACCGACCTCTCCGGCGTGCCGGCCAGCCGGCGTGAGGTCGAGCTGCTGATGACCGGACCCGACCCCGACGAGCTGCAGCGCGCGGCGATGGACCTGTGCGCCAGAGCTTTCGACAGCACGCCGGTGGCGGGTGTGGTCACCTACATCAGCCGGGGCACCGACCACGACGCGCTCGGGGTGTTGGCCGGCTTCGGCCTCACCGGCCGGATCGAACGCACCGACGGCCCCGACGGCTGGGACATCGTCGACGTGACCCTGCGGGAGCAGGATCTGGAACGCATACCGGAGAGCCGCATCCACACCGCGCTGGAGGCGTCGCTGAACTGCGAGGTCCGCATCCACACGCAGTAGCTTCACCGTCAGCGCCCCAGGAAATCGAGGATGGCCGGCGCCGCCTGCACCCAGGTGTCGAACATGTTGAACCGCTTGACTTTTCCTTGCGCACGCTTTTCCCCGGCGCGCTCCCAGGCATCCTCCGGCCACGGTGGGTCGATCAGGGTCGAGCCCTTGATCAGGCAGCTCACCTCCAGCGATGTCCGCTTGGGATGGTCGAGGTCGTTCTCCCCGCCGCGGATGATCAGGGTGGGCACGGTGATGTTGTCGAACAGCTCGTCGTCGACACCCGGGATGGTCTGGCCGGGCTTGGAGACGAAGGCGTTGAGCCAGCGCAACATCAGCTTGAGGAACTCGTCGGGATCCTGGGCCAGGATGCGGTCCCGGTTCACCGGGTTCTCGGCCGCACGTTCCTTCCATTCGTCGATGTGGGCCACGGCCTTCATGCCGGCGCCGCGCACGGCGAGGATGCTCGGCACGATGTAATACGAGCCGAGGACAAACGAGCCGTACACCCCACCGACGATGTTCCACACCACCAGTTTTCGGACGATCTCGGGGTAGAGCATCGTCGTGAGCATGGAGTCGCGGGCCCCACCGGAACCACCCGCCAGGATGCACGGGCCGATGTCGAGCCCGGTGATCAGCTTGTAGAGCGTCTCGGCCCGCATGTGCGACTCACTTTGGCCGTAGAACTGCACGTCGGACTTGCCGCAGTTCGGCCGGTCCCACAGCAGCACGCGGTAACCGCCCTTGACCAGCTCCTGAGCCAGCGGCCGAAGGCCGGGGATGTCTTTGCTGAACCGGCCGCCGGGCGTCAGAGCGATGAAATCGCCCTGTTTGCCCAAGATCTCGTACACGACCTGGCCGCCGTTGATCTCGAAGCTCTTCTCGCCGCGCTTGAGCTCCAGACTCGCAGTCATGCCATCACCAGCACTTCGTTGTCGACGACCCGCACCGGGTAGGTACGGATACTCCATTCGGGTTTCACGGCGGTGGTCCCGGTGGCGAGTTCGAACCCCCATTGATGCCACGGGCAGTAGATGTACTCCAGATCGCGCACCATCACCGCGTCACCGGGCACCGTCTCGTCGACGATGTTGCGGCCGCGCGCACGGCCCGCGCACAGCGGGCCGCCCTCGTGGGGACAGTAATTGGCGATCGCGTAGAAGGTCCCGTTGACGTTGTAGACGCCCACACCGTGGCGCCCGATCGGCACCACTTTGTGGGCACCGGGGGGGATCTCGTCAACCGTGGCGACGACGTGTTCCCGCCCCTGGGCGAGCCGGGGCGTCGTGTTGTCTGTGCTCATCCCTAGAAGACCCGCACCTGTCCTTCGAGCACCGGCACGGTGTCGGGGAGCTTGTAGGTCTCGATCCCGTTGCGGAACATGATCGCTTCACGGGCATGCTGGGGCAGGTGCTTGACCAGCCAGCGTGGGTCGTCGAACGTCCAGTGCGGATAGTCGGAGCTGTACAACAGGATCTTGTCGCACTCCATCCATTCGAACGCCCTCGACAGCTCGGTCTTGTCCTCGGGGTAGTCCAGCGGTTGAGTGCTGAACTTGATGTGGTCCTTGACGTACTCGGACGGTTTGCGCTTGATGTCCAGTCCGGACTTACGTTTTTCGTAGATGGCGTCCATGCGCCACATCAGCGGGAGGATCCACGTGAACGCGTGCTCGATGAACACGATGCGCAGGGTCGGGTGCCGATCGAAGGTACCGTCGAAGATCAGGCTCATCACCTGGTTGGCCGCCAGGAGTGAGTAGGTGACCATGAAGTCGTGGTTGTAGCTCGGCAGCCCCACCGGGGGGATCGGAAGTGTCTCGTAGACACCACGACTCAGGTGGCAGCTGACCGGCATGTCGTACTTGGTGGCCGCCGCCCACACCTGGTCATAGACCGGGTCGCCCCAGGACGGCCGCGGTTCGGCCTTGATCAGGATCTGCGACATGAACGGGTGTTCGGCCCACTTCTCGATTTCCCGAACGGAGCTCTCCGGATCCTCGATGGCCACGCAGATGGAGCCGCGCCACCGTTCGTGCCAGTTGTTGTGGCTGTCCAGCCAGTTGTCCGCGAGCCAGGAGTTGGTGGCGGTGCAGTAGGCCGCGGTGGCCTCGGCCAGGCGGCTCTCCCCATGGGTGGGCTCCAGGATGGCGATATCGGAGCCGGCCTCCATGATGAGCTGCCGCAGTGCCATATCGGGGTCACTGCACGCGAATTCGCCGTCGGGTGGGAAGCTGTCCACCCGCATGGCATAGGAGTGGGCGTAATCGGGGGCGTCATAGTAGATCTGGTCGCCCACCGGGTGGTTCAGGAAGTACTTGCTACGCCAGGGCTCGGGGATGTAGTCGATCAACTGGCCGCGTTTGGGCATCGGGTGGACATCGGAGTCGACGCACCGGACCGCGATGCGTTCGGTGGGTGTCGATCTCGAGGTGACGGTCATCGTGATCTCTTTCCTACTGCGCGACCAGGCCCGCTGGGACATCGATTCCGTACAGCTCGGCGGCATTGCGCCAACAGAGTTTGTCGCGCTGCTCGACGGTGTAGCTGCTGGGTACGGTCAGCTGGTTGGCATCCCAGTGCGGATAGCTGGAACCGAACATCGTCATATCGTCCTTGCCGGTGAAACCTGCCCATTCACCGGCGAATTCGACGTCACCGGGTCCGTCGAACAAGCCCTGCACGAAGTAGGTGTGGCCGGGTAGGTAGTCGCTGGGCATCTTGGGTGCCCACGGAGTCTGTTCCAGGTGCGGGCGGCCGAAGCAGTCCATCCGCCAGATGAACGGGGTCAACAGGTCCGCGGCGCCGTCGGCCCAGACGAATCTCAACGACGGTGTCCGTTCGAACACGCCTTCGGCGATCATGTTCATCAGGTGATACAGGTAGTTCAGCGCCATGAAGCTCAGGTACTGCTCGTAGGTCCTGGTCTTGCCGGACGGTGTGGGCGGGAAGGCGATACCTGCGCCCACCTCGATGTGCACGGCCACAGGGAGATTCGCGGCGGCCGCGGCCTCCCACAGCGGCCAGAACTGCGGCTTGCCGTACAGTTCGCGAGACTGCAGTGGGATACCGATCTGCACCACCCGGGGATGGTCGGAGTACTTCGCGATCTCGCGGAGGGCCCCGGTGATGTCGTCCGGATTGACCCGCAAGGTACCGCGGAACCTGCTGCCGAACTCCTCGTGTTCGAGCCAGCGCGTCACCATCATGTCGTTGTGTGCCGAGGCGATCGCGGTGCCGAGGTGGCGGTCCGGCATGATGCCGCGGGTCATGGGGTGCAGAATCGCGATGTCGACACCACGGTTGCCGAACAGCTCTTCGGCCACCAACTCTGGATCCGAACCCGGGTATTGGCGGTCCGGGCCCATGCTGCCCTTGACGTATTCACCGCCCGGCGCCCCGTACCAGTCCATCTCGTAGTCAGGGAAACCGCGGCTGCGAAACGGTTCCCGCATGAACGTCTGCCGCAGGTCCTTGTTGGACTTGCAGAAGATGTGGACGCTGGCATCGATGACGGGGATCTTCGAGACGTTCCCCGTGCCGTCCGGCAGTTCGATCATCGGACCCGTCCCGGCGCTGCTGGGCGCGACGATGCGAAGCCACAGTCGGACATGTGATCCATGATACAACCTCGTTCTTCAACAGCAAGAATGGAATTCTCATAGCGTTCGGCAAGGACCCTCGGAGCTGGTCCACCCTCCCGAATGTACGACGCGCGAGATCGTGATTCCAACTTTTGAAGAATGCTATTCTCCGATCACGACGAGCGCCGAGGAGAATCGTGCAACTCACGTTTGACGCCGATGTCGAGGAGTTCCGCGCCGAGTTCGTGGCCTTCCTGGATGAACACCTGCCGCCCGAGGCCGAGACCGCCGAGCGCCCCCAGTCGTGTTCACACATCCCGGAGTGGGCCCGGCGCTGGCAGCGGCTGCAGTTCGACCACGGCTGGCTGCTGCCCGGCAACCCGCCCGAGTACGGCGGCCGCAACGCCTCGGTGGTGCAGCAATACGTGCACCAGGAGGAGCTCTCCCGGCGGCGGATCTACCACAGCTTCAACCCGCAGGGTGTCGGCATCGTCGCGGCGTCGATCCTGTCCTTCGGCACCGAGGAGCAGAAGCAGCGGTGGGCGGTGCCCATCCTGCGCGCGGAGATGACGGCCTCGGTCGGTATGAGCGAACCGAGCTCCGGCTCGGATCTGGCGTCACTGCGCACCAAGGCGGTGCCAGACGGCGACGACTTCGTGGTCAACGGCCAGAAGGTCTGGACCTCCGGTGCGCATCACGCCGATGTGCTGCTGACGCTGGTGCGTACCGACCCGGATGTGGCCAAACACAAGGGGATCAGCGTGCTGCTGATCCCCACCGAGAGTGAGGGTCTGGTCCGCCGGCCGTTCGCCACGATCTGCGATCAAGACGATCTCGATTTCAACGAAGTGTTCTTCACCGACGTCCGGGTGCCCCAGGAGAATCTCGTCGGGCCACTCAACGGCGGGTGGAAGGTCGCCAACGGCGCGCTGGGCCACGAACGGACCATGATGTGGATCCAGTTCGCCGACCGGCTGCACAATCTGATCCGCGATTTCCATCCCGTCGACGAGCTGGACCGCGACCGTTACGCCACGCTGGTGATGGACCGGCAGGCATTGCAGTTGATCGGGTCCCGGGCCATCGCGGGTGCCGCCCGCGGCGAGGATGATCTGGGCGCGATCGCGGTGCTCAAGGTGCTGGGCTCCGAAGCCGAGCGCGAAGCCTCCGAATACGCACTAGCCGCAGCCGGTTCCGACGGGCTGGCGCACCCGGCCACCACGTCGCCCTACGCACCCTACGACCTGGATTACCTGTCGGCCAGCTGGTTCGAACGGTATGCCCGCAGCTTCGGCGGCACCATCGCCGGCGGCACCTCGGAGATCCAGCGCAACATCATCGCGACGCGCGTGCTGGGTCTGCCGCTGAGCTGAGGCCGAGATTGCACAGTTGGTCGTCGATCCACCGGGATCGCCGCCACTCACGCAATCTCGGGGCCGGAGAACCAATCGTGTCGTGGCGTTCGGCGACTGTCCGTCCATGCCACTTCCTTTTCTCGCAACCGAAGCGCTGAGCGCCGGCGTGCTGACCCAAGGCCGGCTCAGATGGAACTACCGCGCGCTCTATCCCGGTGTCTACGTGCACAAGGCGCAGGTGGTCACACTCACAGACCGCATCTACGGCGCATGGCTGTGGTCGGGGCGGCGCGCCATCATCGCGGGCCGGGCCGCAGCGGCCCTCCACCTACGTCAGCGACATCGGGCGCTACGACATGATCGAGCGTCAAGGTTGGCATGACTTACGCGTGGTGAAGGAACACAGTGCGCGCTATGTCGTTCACCGGGTGGTCGAGGCGTTCACCCGCCGGGGATTCGACCACCGAAGCCTGCGTCGTCGAGATTGCGCGTAGGGCTGCGCAACGCCGGCAGTCACAGCCCTGTCAGCAATCTCGGGGCGGGAACTCAGTCGATGACGGCCGCTTCTTTGCGCTCGGTGATGGGCCGGGCCAGCTCCTGCTCGTTGCAGATGCGCTGCAGCTTCTCGATCGTCTCGTCGAGGCCCGGTCCCAGCTTCTCACCCGGGGTGAACGTCGCAGGCAGATTACGCATGCCCTGGATGACGCCGATGGTGTCGTAGTGCACGGTGCCCTCGGGATCGCACACGTAATCGGGCATCCGGTCCAACACCGCGGTGAGCATCGACTTGAACACGGTGCGCGCCACGTTGGAACCGACGCAGCGGTGCACACCGATACCGAAGCTGAAGTGCCGGTTGCCCTTCCGGTCCAGCACGATCTCGTTGGGCCGCTCGAACACCGACGGATCCCGGTTGGCCATCGCCCAGGACAGCCACAACCGCTCGAACTTCTTGAAACGCTGTCCCTCGACCTCGACGTCATCGGAGAATGTCCGCCCGTCACCGGGTGCGGGGGTGAAGAAGCGCAGGAACTCTTCGGTGGCCGGATGCAGCAGCGTGGCCCGCTCCCGCGACAGCCGCTCGCGTTCGTCGGGGTGCTCGCCCAGCCATTCCAGCGCGTGCGCGGTCAGCGCGGTGGTGGTGTCGAAGCCGCCCCCGATCACCAGGCCCAGATTGCCCAGGATCTCCATGTCGGGTGCGGGCTCACCGTCGATCCTCAACTGCAGCAACGCGTTGACCAGGCCGGGACGCGGGTTCTCCCGGATCTCCATCATGTTGTTGATGAGGTCGATCCCCATGTCGCGGTGCTGCTCGTTGATCTTCTCGCGATCGGGAGAGTGCTCCGGGGTGTACACCGAGGCGTGGGTGGGCTCGCTGTAGACGTTCCACTTCTTGAGCTCGATGCCCATCATGGCGAGGGTGAACACCGCGGGCACCACGTTGGCCAGGTGTTCGACGAAATCGATGTGCCCGGACTCGATGTGTTCGTCCAGTGCGGCGCGGGTGATCTCGTCGACGAATGGTTCCCACCGTTTGATCGCCGCGGGCGACAGATACGGGTTGAGCGCGCCGCGGTACTGGCTGTGCTCCGGTTCGTCCATCTCGAGGATCCCGCCGCGAACCACGGTGGCGCGGCTGGCTTTCGGAATGGTGATGCCCTTGTACGGGGTCTCCCCGGAGATGTCGTGGTGATTGGACACCACCGGGCAGCGGGCCAACTCGAAGACATGCTTGCTGTCGGCGGCCACCCAGTGTCCGTCGTAGACATCGGTCCACGCCATCGGGCACTTGGTGTGCATCTCTTCGGTGATCTTGTCGAACTGGACGCGATACTCCGGAGTGTGCCGATCGAAGTGGTAGGTGTTCTTCTTGCGATCGTCGTCGGTGGTGTCGGCCGAGATGTGATCGGTGGTCAACGTCTGGGTCCTCTATTCCAGGATGATGGCTTGTTCCGGGCACGATTGAGCGGCCTCGCGGACGGCGTCCTGCTGGTCGTCGGGAACGATCTCGTTGACGGCGCTGGCATGCCCGTCGACGTCGTCGAGCTCGAAGGAGTCGGGGGCGATCATCGAGCACAGGGTGTGCCCCTGGCACTTCGCGCCGTCAACCCAGACCTTCATCGTCACTTCCTTCCACACCGAAAGATGTTGTGCACCAGTGCTAGACGTGGTAGTCGTACCACTTGAGGTAGCCGCCGGCGTCGACGCGCAGTTGCATGCCGGTGACGAAGCGGGACTCATCCGAGGCCAGCCACAGCACCGCGTTGCTGATGTCCTCGGGTTCGATGTACGGAACGGGCATGGCCTGCTGCACGCCGAAGGCCAACTCGGCGTCAGCGCGGGTCGGGTGATCGAGGTCGGGGCGGAACGACCGGTACATCGGTTCGCTCTGCAGCATGTCGGTGTTGCAGTTGGTCGGGTGGATCACGTTGGCGCGCATACCCCGCACGGCCAGTTCCGTCGCCAGATCGTGCACGTACTGCGAGATGAGGCGCTTGGAGGTCATGTAACCCATCCCGCCGGGGTCGGCGCCGGGGCGGTCCTTCTTCGACGCGTCCATCAGCGCGGCCGCCGATGCGGTGGCGATGATCGAGGCGCCCTCCTTCAAGTGCGGCAGCGCCACCTGGATGGCGTTGATGGTGCCGACGAAGTTGGTGTTGATGCCGTCGGTCCACGCCTGCATCGCGGGAGTGCCCTTCATGGCGGCGATTCCGGCCTGGGCCACCACGATGTCCAGGTGGCCCAGCTCGGCCACACCGTTGTCCAACGCGGTCTTGAGCGCGGCCGCGTCGCGGACGTCGGCCTGGGCGATGACGGCCTTGCGGCCGGCCTTCTCGACGAACTGTGCCGTCTCTTCCAGGTCTTCGGGGGTGGCCAGAGGGTAGCCCACGGTGTCGATGTCGGCGCAGATGTCGACGGCGATGATGTCGGCACCTTCTTCGGCGAGGCGGATGGCGTGGCTTCGCCCCTGCCCGCGCGCGGCGCCGGTGATGAATGCGACCTTGCCCTCAACACGGCCCATGGATGTCCCTTTCGTTGTCAGCGAGCTGGTGATCGTCGGAGAGGCCGTGCGGGAGGGGGCCGGAGTATGTGGCCACGCAGCCGTGATGGCGACCTCGTATACGAGGCCGGCTTCGGGGGGCGACGGTCTCCGGCATCAAGAACATCCCTTTCGATTATGAGAACCGTACTCTCGCCGCCGTAGGTCCCGCAAGGTTTGTGAACGACCAGTCTTGAAATGCGCGAATACTCCGCACCCTATCGATCTGCGGCTTTGACAGGGCCGTGTTCGGCCTGCTTAGTTTCTTGAGTTCTCGTGTGGCGAATGTAAGATTCGCGCATTATGAGAATCGAGTTTTCAACTCGACGAGGAGGGTGAATGGGATCGGCGGAGACAGTCGCGGGCAGTGACACGGCTACCGACACGACGAGGCGTCCGGCGGATCGCCGGCTGCTGATCAACGGGGAGCTGGTGGACACCGGGCGGACGTTTCCGAGCCGGAATCCCGCCACCGGCGACGTACTGGGCTACGCGCCCGATGCCGGCGTCGCAGACGCGGAGGCGGCCGTCGCCGCGGCACGGCGGGCTTTCGACACCACGGACTGGTCGACGAACGTGGAACTGCGGATCCGCTGCCTCGAGCAACTTCATCAGGCTTTGGTGGATCACCGCGACGAGCTCGGCCAATTGACCACCGACGAGGTGGGTGCCACCCCGGCACTGCTCGCCGGGGCGCAGCTGGATCAACCGGTGGCCATCGTCAAGTACTACGCCGATCTGCTGAAGACCTATCCGATGACCGAGGACCTCGGCAACATCGAGAGCCGCGGCATGCAGCATCACCGGTGGGTGGAGAAGGAAGCCGCCGGCGTCGTCGCGGCGATCATCGCCTACAACTACCCGAATCAGTTGGCGCTGGCCAAGCTCGCACCCGCACTCGCGGCCGGCTGCACCCTCGTTCTCAAAGCCGCGCCCGACACACCCCTGGTCACACTGGCTCTGGGGGAGTTGATCGCCCACCACACCGACATCCCGGCCGGCGTCGTCAATGTCCTCTCCGGAGCCGACCCCGAAGTGGGGGCCGTGCTGACCACCAGCCCGGACGTCGACATGGTGACGTTCACCGGTTCGACGCCGACGGGCCGGCGAATCATGGCCGCCGCCAGCGACACGCTCAAGCGGGTCTTCCTCGAACTCGGCGGCAAGTCGGCGGCGATCGTGCTCGACGACGCCGACTTCAACACCGCCGCGGTGTTCTCGGCGTTCAGCATGGTCACCCACGCCGGCCAGGGCTGTGCGCTGACCTCCCGGCTGCTGGTGCCGAAGGCCCATCACGACGAGATCGTCGAACTGATCAAGACGAACTTCTCGTTCGTGCGGTACGGCGATCCGAACGATCCCAAGACCTACATGGGGCCGCTCATCAGTGAGAAGCAGCGCGACAAGGTCGACGCGATGGTGCGCCGCGCGGTCGAGGCGGGCGCCACCTTGGTCACCGGTGGGGAGAAGAAAGATCCCGGCTACTTCTATACGCCCACGCTGCTCACCGACGTCGACCCGGACGCCGAGATCGCGCAGGAGGAAGTCTTCGGGCCGGTGCTCGTGGTGATCGCCTACGACGGGGACGACGACGCAGTGCGTATCGCCAACAACTCCATCTACGGCTTGTCGGGGGCGATCTTCGGCAGCGAGGAGCGGGCGCTGGCCATGGCGCGGCGCATCCGCACGGGCACCTTCTCCATCAACGGCGGCAACTACTTCAGCCCCGACGCGCCGTTCGGCGGATACAAGCAGTCCGGTATCGGCCGCGAGATGGGCGAGGCCGGACTCGAAGAGTTCCAGGAACGCAAGACGTTCGCCACGGTGGTTGCTTCATGAGTGGGCCTACCGCGAGCCCCGAGGAGGAGCGAGCAATGAGTGGGCCTTTGGACGGGATCCGCGTCCTCGAAGTCGCGATGTACGGGTTCGTCCCGTCGGCGGGTGCGGTGCTGGCCGAATGGGGTGCCGATGTCATCAAGATCGAGCACGCCGTCACCGGCGACCCGCAGCGCGGGCTGCGCCAGACCGGGCCCCTGAAGGTGGAGGGCGACCCGAACCCCAACATCGAGCACGCCAACCGTGGCAAGCGCAGTGTCGGCCTGGACATCTCGATTCCCGAGGGCCGGGAGATCCTGCTAGAACTCGCCCGTCGTTCGGATGTGTTCCTGACGAGTTTCCTTCCGGGGCACCGCAAGAAGTTCGGCATCGACGTCGACGACATCCGTGCGGTGAACCCCGACATCATCTACGCCAGGGGCAGCGCGCTCGGCCCGCGCGGCATCGAGGCGGAGAAGGGCGGATACGACATGACGGCCTTCTGGTGCCGCGCCGGTACCGCCGCCACCATCACCCCGCCGGGGCTCGAAGGCATGATCGGCCCGCCCGGGCCGGCCTACGGTGACACCATCTCCGGCACCAACCTTGCCGGCGGCATCGCCGCAGCGCTGCTCAAGCGCGAACGCACCGGCGAACCGTCCACCGTCGACGTCTCACTGCTGGGCAGCGGGCTGTGGGCCATGGGCCACACCATCGCCTTGACCTCGCACCTGCACGAGCGGCTGGTCGCGCAACCGCCCGGGGTGCACGGTTCCCCGATCAATCCGCTGGTGGGGGTGTATGCCACGAAGGACGACCGCTACATCTCACTGGTGATGATGCAGCCGACCAAGTTCTGGGCCGACGTGTGCACGCACATCGACCGCGAGGATCTGATCGACGACCCTCGCTTTGCCACCGCGCAGTCCATCGCCGAACACACCGCAGATGCCGTCGCAATCCTGCGCGAGGTGATCGGCAGCCGCACCCTGCCGGAATGGAGCGAGCGCTTCGCCACCCTGGCCGGGCCGTGGGCGCCGGTGCAGGACACCCTGCAGGCAGCCGAAGACGCCCAGATCCGGGCCAACCAATATCTGGTCCAGGCAGGAGAACTCGAGTTGGTGGCCAACCCGGTCCAGTTCGATGTGAGCGCACCCAGCACCGGACCCGCCCCGGGGTTCGCCGAACAGACCGACGAGGTGCTCGAGGAGCTGGGCCTGGACTGGGACCGCATCATCGAGCTCAAGACTGCCGGCGCCGTCACCTAGAACACGACAACGGACCAGAGACCAGCCCATGCCATTCATCGCCGCGATAGGCACCTATCTGCCCTGCTGGGGGTGTGATGCACGTCGCATTGCCGGTGACGATGAGGACGCGATCACTCTCGCGGTGGAAGCCGGACGTGCCGCGCTGCGCGGCGGCGCCGCGGTCGAGAACGTCGTCCTGGTGACCCGCGATCTGCCCCTCACCGACAGCAGCAATGCCGCGGTGTTGTTGGCGGGTCTGGGGCTCGACCCCGAACTCGAGGTCGCCGAACGGCTCGGCGGGGCACCGGCGGCACTGGACGCGTTGAGCTCGGCCCGGCCGCGGACCATGATCATCGGGGTCGACCTCGACCCGGCAGGGGCGGCGGCGGTCATCACCGCCGACCGTGGATTGAAGGTCCGCACCGCGGCCCGGGTGGCGCGCAGCCTTCCGGTACGCACACGCAACGCCAGTGGCGCGGTTCATGATTACGGTGATCGGCGCCTGCTCCACGAACGTGGCCTGGTCGCGTCGTTGGAGGCGGCCTGGCTGGACACTCCGGTGGCGGTCGCCGGGGTGGAGCACAAGCAGGCCGTCGACCTGTGCCAAGGGGTTCCGCCACTGCTGCCCACCCACGGTGCCAGCGCTGGCTTCTTCGCGCTGGCACATCTCTCCGAGGCAGGGACGACGGGGCCGTTGGTGGCCGTCGAACAGGCCAGCTTGTCCGGTATCACCGTCGTGGGCGGCGTGGCGCCCACGTTCCGGCAGGAACCCTCCGCCCGCCCGCAACCGGAGACCTGCTACGCCGACGACGCCGACATCCCGATCTCGCTGGCGGCCTATGAGCGCGCCTTCGAGGCCAAGACGCGGTGGGAAGCCGGCAAATTTGCTGAAAGTGAGCATCTGGACTTCCCGCCACGGTACCGTGTGGCGCAGGACGGTGCGCTGGCCCGGGATTACGAGCTGGTGGCGCTGCCCCGTACCGGAACGGTGTATACCACTGTCTCCGTTCATATTCCGGTTCCCGGGCTGCGCACTCCGTATGACTTGGTGATCGTCGAACTCGATGGGGTCGACGTGCGTGCACTCGTGAAGTCCACCGGAGCCGCACCTGATTCGGTGAACATCGGTGACCGTGGCCGACTTGTTTTGCGCAGAGTGGCAGTGCGATCGGGAGTTCCGGATTACGGTTATGCCTTCCAAGTGGAATCGGAGGCAGCGTGAGACGGGCAGCCATCGTCGGTGCCGGCATGACGCCGTTCGGTGAACACTTTGCGTTGGGCATCAAAGATTTGCTGCCGATGGCGTTCGCCGACTGCGCCGCGAGCGTCGACAAGGGTGTGCAGAAGGCCGATCTGCAAGCGGCGTGGTTCGGCTCGATGGGTACCACCGACGGATTCCCTTCCGGCATCCTCGCCGACAGTCTGGGCCTGCCCGACCTGCCGGTCACGCGGGTCGAGAACTCCTGCGCCACCGGCAATGACGCGGTGCGCAACGCAGTGTTCGGGATCGCGTCGGGTGCGTATGACGTGGCGCTGGTGATGGGCGCGGACAAGCTCCGCGACACCACGTCGAAAACCATGCTCTGGGAGTGGGAGGCCATGACCCGGGACATGGCGTGGGACTACCCGCTGGGGCTGGTGGCGCCGGCCGGATTCGCGCTTCACCTCAACCGCTATCTCCACGAGTCACCGGCCACGCGTGAGCACATGGCGATGGTCGCGGTGAAGAACCACCGCCACGGAGTGACGAATCCGAAGGCGCGGTTGCGTTTCGAGATCACCATCGAGGAGGCGCTGGCGGCGCCCACGGTGGTCACCCCGTTCGGCGTCTACGACTGCGCTCCGCAGAGCGACGGCGCGGCCGCGGTGATTCTGGCCGCCGAGGACGTGGTGGACCGCTTCACCGACCGCCCCGTCTGGGTGCGGGGAGTCGGGCTGGGCCTGGACTCGGTGATGCATCAACACAAGCGGGACATGACCACCTTTCCGTCCACCGTGCGGGCGGCCAAACAGGCCTTCACCATGGCGGGGCTCACGCCGTCGGACATCGATGTCGCCGAGGTGCACGACTTCTTCACCGGCGTGGAGATGATCAGTTACGAGGATCTGGGCTTCGCCAACCGTTTCGAGGCCTACAAGCTGCTCGAAACCGAGGTCACCACCGTCGGCGGTGCATTGCCGGTCAACCCCAGCGGGGGACTCAAGGCCAAGGGGCATCCGCCGGGTGCCACCGGCGTGGCCCAGTGTGTGGAGCTTTTTGCGCAGCTGCGCGGTGAGGCGGTCAATCAAGTGGACGGAGCGCGAATCGCTCTGGCGCACAACATCGGCGGTCCGACCGCTGTCTCAGCGGTGACGATTCTGGAGGGGCCCGGCGATGGCGAGTAAGGGAGCCGAGCGGTGGTCGCCGGGGATCGGGCGGATCCAGAACCTGTCCGGTCCGATGCAGGCCGTCGGCGGGTTGTTCTCGATGTCGTCCGACGCGGTGAGGTTCGTGTTCCGGCGGCCGTTCCAGTGGCGGGAGTTCCTGGAGCAGTCGTGGTTCGTGGCCAAGGTGTCGCTGGCGCCGACGCTGCTGGTGGCCATCCCGTTCACCGTGCTGGTGAGCTTCACGTTGAACATCCTGCTGCGCGAGCTCGGTGCGGCCGACTTGTCCGGGGCGGGTGCGGCTTTCGGTGCGGTCACCCAGGTCGGCCCGCTGGTGACGGTGCTGATCGTGGCCGGCGCCGGGGCGACGGCGATGTGCGCCGACCTGGGGTCGCGGACCATCCGCGAGGAGATCGACGCCATGGAGGTGCTGGGCATCAACCCGGTGCAGCGGTTGGTGACCCCGCGGATGCTCGCCTCCGGGCTGGTGGCGCTGCTGCTCAACAGCCTGGTGGTGATCGTCGGCATCCTCGGCGGCTACATCTTCTCGGTGTTCGTCCAGGACGTGAACCCGGGTGCGTTCGCGGCCGGGATCACCTTGCTCACGGGTGTTCCCGAGGTGATCATCTCCTGTGTCAAGGCAGCGCTGTTCGGGCTGATCGCCGGACTGGTCGCCTGCTATCGCGGACTGACCATCACCGGCGGCGGAGCCAAAGCGGTGGGTAACGCCGTCAACGAGACAGTGGTCTACGCGTTCATGGCGTTGTTCGTGATCAACGTCGTGGTGACGGCCATCGGCATCCAGATGACGAACGGCTGAGAGGCGGTAATCATGGGCACCTCAGCGGTATTGCGGTCGCGGTTCCCGCGGGTGGTGAACCACCTCGGCCGGCCGGTTTCCCTGCTGTCCCGGATCGGTGACCACACCCTGTTCTACGGGCGCGCACTGGCGGGGATCCCCCACGCGACGGTCCATTTCCGCAAGGAGGTCATCCGGCTGATCGCCGAGATCTCGATGGGCGCAGGCACCCTCGCCATGATCGGTGGCACCGTGGTGATCGTCGGGTTCCTGACCCTGGCCACAGGCGGGGTGTTGGCCATCCAGGGGTACAGCTCACTGGGCAACATCGGGATCGAGGCGCTGACGGGATTCCTGGCGGCGTTCATCAACGTGCGAATCTCGGCACCCATCGTCGCCGGCATCGGCCTGGCGGCGACATTCGGTGCGGGTGTCACCGCGCAACTGGGTGCCATGCGGATCAACGAGGAGATCGATGCCCTGGAGTCGATGGGGATCCGGCCCGTCGAGTACCTGGTCTCGACACGCATCGTGGCCGGCATGGTGGCCATCACGCCGCTGTACTCGATCGCGGTGATCCTGTCGTTTCTGGCCTCGCAGTTCACCACCACGGTGCTGCTCGGCCAGTCCGGCGGCCTGTACGACCACTACTTCACGACATTCCTCAACCCGGTCGATCTGCTGTGGTCTTTCCTGCAGGCGACGTTGATGGCGGTGTCGATCCTGTTGATCCACACCTATTTCGGTTACTTCGCCTCGGGCGGGCCGTCGGGGGTGGGAGTGGCCGTCGGCAACGCGGTGCGTACCTCGCTGATCGTGGTGGTCTCGGTGACGCTGCTGGTCTCGCTGTCGGTGTACGGCTCCAACGGCAACTTCAACCTGTCGGGTTAGGGGGCGACAACATGGCACACAATCTCGGCCCGGGCCCCATGCACCGCTCGGAGACCACCACGGCCGCGAGCCCGGTGGCTGCACGATCGGGTGGCAGCTTCGGGTCGTCGAGCAAGGCGCGACCCATCGCCGGACTGGTGACCGTGCTGGTGATCCTCGCCGTCGTCGTGGTGGCGATCGGCCTGTTCAACGGCAGCTTCACCAAATCGGTTCCGGTGACCGTGCTCTCGCCACGGGCCGGTCTGGTGATGAACGCCGACGCCAAGGTCAAGATGCGCGGCGTGCAGGTCGGGACCGTCCGCTCGATCGCCTACCAACCCGACGGTATGGCCGCCCTGCACCTCGACATGGATCCCGGTCAGCTGCACCTCATCCCGGCCAACGTGCAGGTGGACGTCGCGTCCTCGACGGTGTTCGGTGCCAAGTTCGTCAACCTGGTCCCGCCGGATGACCCCTCGCCACAGACGATGCACGCCGGCCAGGTGTTCGAGGGCCAGCACGTCACCGTCGAGATCAACACGGTGTTCCAACAGCTCACCCGGGTGCTCAACAGGATCGACCCGGTGAAGCTCAACGAGACCCTGGGTGCGATGTCGGAGGCGTTCGCCGGCCGCGGCGAGCGATTCGGCAACTCGCTCACCGAGTTCGAGGCCCTGCTGGAGAAGCTGGAGCCCAGTTTGCCGAACCTGAGCCGCGATATCGAACTGACCGCCCCGGTGGCCACCGCCTACGCCGACGCCGGACCCGACTTGGTGCGCACCGTCGACAACGCCACCCGCATCAGTGACAGCATCGTCGACGAGCAGCAGAATCTGGATGCCTTCCTGGTCAGCATGATCGGCCTGGCCGACATGGGCAACGACGTGGTGGGCACCAATCAACCCGCCCTGTCGGAGCTGCTGCGTCTGCTGGTGCCCACCACCGTCACCCTCTCCGAATACGCTCCGGCGCTCAACTGTGCACTCGCCGGCATGGCGGTGCTGTCCCGGCAGCCACCGGCGCCGGATCCGGGTGTGGCCGTCAACGTCGCCTTCACCCTCGGTATCGAGCGCTACCGCTACCCGTCGAGCCTGCCCAAGGTGGCGGCCTCGGGTGGTCCGCAGTGCATGCAGCTGCCGCGTGTGCCGTTCGGCCAGCGGGCGCCCTACCTGGTGACCGATACCGGAGCCAACCCGTGGCAGTACGGCAACCAGGGCATCCTGCTGAACTCCGACGGCCTCAAGCAGTTGTTGTTCGGTCCGTTGGACGGCCCGCCCCGCAACACCGCACAGATCGGACAACCGGGATGACGGGCTCGACTCGCACCATCGTCAAGTTCGGTGTGTTCGCGGCAGTCATGTTGCTGCTCACCGGGTTTCTGTTCGCCACATTCGGCGAGTACCGCGGCGGTTCGTCCTCGGGTTACTCAGCGGTCTTCGACGACGCGTCCCGGCTGGAGTCGGGCGACTCGGTGCGAGTCGCCGGAGTCCGGGTGGGAACGGTCGAATCGGTGTCGCTGCGTGACGACCGGAAGGTCCTGGTCGAATTCGACGCAGACCGCAGCATCGTGCTCACCACCGGCACCAAGGCCGCGGTCCGCTACCTGAATCTGGTGGGGGACCGGTATCTCGAGCTGATCGACGGTCCCGGTTCCACCCGCGTCATGCCGTCGGGTTCGCAGATCCCGGAGGACCGCACCCAGTCGGCGCTGGACCTCGACCTGCTGCTGGGCGGGTTGCGGCCGGTCATCCGAGGCCTCAACCCCCAGGACGTGAACGCGCTGACGGCGTCACTGATCCAGATCCTGCAGGGCCAGGGGGGCACGCTGGACTCGCTGTTGAGCAAGACCTCCTCGTTCTCCACCACATTGGCCGACAACAACCAGGTGGTCGAGCAGCTGATCGACAACCTCAACACCGTGGTCAAGACCTTGTCCCAGGACGGCGACAAGTTCTCCGGCACGGTCGACAAACTGGAACAGCTGATCGCCGGACTCTCCGAGGACCGCGACCCGATCGGTGCGGCCATCACCTCGCTGGACAACGGAACCTCGTCCATCGCAAGCCTTCTCACCGCGGCGCGGCCACCGCTGAACGCCACCGTCGACCGGCTCAACGTGCTGGCTCCGCTGCTCGACGACGGCAAGGCCAATCTGGACGCCGCGCTGCAGAAGGGCCCCGACAACTACCGCAAACTGCGGCGGCTGGGGGCCTACGGCAGCTGGATCATGTACTACATCTGCGGCCTGTCCTTCCGAGTCACCGATCTGCAAGGCCGGACCGCGGTGTTCCCGTGGATCAAACAAGAAAGCGGGAGGTGCGCGGAGCCGTAATGTTGAAATACCGCGAATCCAACCTCGTCAAAGCCGGTTTCATCGGCGTGGTGCTGATGGTCCTGGTCATCGCTGTCGGTCTGCAACCCGAGCGGTTGCTGCAATGGGCGACCTCGATCCGCCATCAGGCGCTGTTCACCGAAGCCGGTGGCATCACCGTCGGCAACGACGTCACCGTCTCGGGTATCAAAGTGGGCTCGGTGTCTGACATCTCGCTGAGCAACGGTGATGCTCTGGTGTCGTTCACCGTGCAGGGCAAGTACCCCCTGGGGTCCCTGACCACCGCCCACATCCGCACCGGCTCCCTGCTCGGCGAGCGGGTGCTCACGCTGGAATCCGACGGCAGCGGCTCCCTGGACGGCGTGATCCCGACGTCGCGTACGTCCTCGCCGTATTCACTGACTGACGCGGTCAGCGAGCTCACCTCCAACACGGCCGGCACCGACACGGTGTCGTTGAACCAGTCGCTGGACACGCTGTCGGCCACCATCGACCAGCTGGCCCCGCAGCTGGGTCCGACGTTCGACGGGTTGAGCCGGTTGTCGCAGTCGATCAACAGCCGCAACGAGAATCTGGCCAGTCTGCTCAAGAGCGCGGCCGACGTCACCGACGTCCTGTCCCAGCGCAGCGATCAACTCAACACCTTGATCCTGAACGCCAATGACCTGCTGGGGGTGCTCAACGACCGGCGGCAGGCCATCGTCGACCTGCTCGCGAACACCGCCGCGGTCGCCGATCAGCTGACCGGCCTGGTGGCGGACAACGAGGCCGAACTGGCACCCACCCTGGAGCGGTTGAACTCGGTGACGGCAATGCTGGAGCGCAACCGCGACAACATCGGCAAGATCCTGCCGGGTGTCGCGAAATTCCAAGTGACACAAGGCGAGACGCTGGCCAACGGGCCGTACTACAACGCCTACGTGCCCAACCTGCAGCCGGCGCAGTTGCTGCAGCCGTTCTTCGACTACGCGCTCGGCTTCCGGCGTGGTGTCAACGCCGGTCAGCCACCCGACAATGCGGGTCCGCGCGCTGAGCTGCCGCTGCCCTACAACGGCATCCCGGGAGGTTCACGCTGATGAGCAGACGAGTGGCCCTCTGGCTGGCGGTCGCGGTCGCGGCCGCCCTGGTGGTGGGCGGAGCGTTCGTGGCCCGGCAGCTGTTCTTCGCCCCGAAGACCATCAGCGCCCTGTTCACCTCCGCCACCGGCATCTACCCGGGGGATGAGGTACGTGTCTCCGGCGTGAAGGTCGGAACCATCGAATCCATTGCCCCGGAAGGGGAACAGATCCGGGTGACGCTCAGGGTCGACCCCGATGTTCCGATCCCCGCGGACGCCAAAGCGGTCATCGTGGCGCAGAACCTGGTGGCGGCCCGCTACGTGCAGCTGGCTCCGGCCTACCGGGACAGCGGTCCCACCATGTCCGACGACTCGGTGATCCCACTCGACCGCACCGCCATTCCCATCGAATGGGATGAGGTCAAAGAGCAGTTGATGAGGCTGTCGACCGAGCTGGGTCCGCAGAACGGGGTGGACGGCACGTCGGTGTCGCGGTTCATCGACAGCGCCGCCAGCGCGATGGACGGCAACGGCGACAAACTGCGCCAGACCATCTCGCAGCTGTCCGGGGTGGCGCGCATCCTCGCCGACGGCAGCGGCAACATCGTCGACATCATCAAGAACCTGCAGACATTCGTCACTGCCCTGCGTGACAGCAATCAGCAGGTCGTGGCGTTCCAGAACCGGTTGGCCACCCTGACCAGCGTGGTCGACGGCAGCCGCTCCGATCTGGATGCGGCGCTGAACAATCTGTCGGTGTCCATCGTCGAGGTGCAGCGATTCGTCGCGGGTAGCCGCAACCAGACTTCGGAGCAGATCGAGCGCCTCAACAACGTCGTGCAGAATCTCGTCGACCACAAGATGGATCTGGAGAACGTCCTGCACGTCGCACCCAACGCGTTCGCCAACGGTTACAACATCTACAACCCGGATGCCGGCAGCGCGGTCGGTCAGTTCGTCCTCAACAACTTCACCAATCCGGTCGAGTTCATCTGCGGGGCAATCGGAGCCGTCGAGAACACCACCGCCCCGGAGACGGCGAAGCTGTGTGCCGACTACCTGGGCCCGGCGTTGCGGCTGCTGAATTTCAACTACCTGCCGCTGCCCATCCAGCCGTACCTGATGCCGTCGGCCAGCCCGGAGAACATCATCTACTCCGAACCCGACCTGGCGCCCACCGACGGACCGCCACCGGCGCCCCCGGCGGAGCCACCGCCACCGATCTCGGCCTACCAAGGAGTGGCACCCGGTCCGGCTCCCTACACCGGTCGCGCGCCCGGCGAGTTACCGCCCGGTGCACAGCAACTGCTGCCGGGTGCCCCGGCCGGTCCGCCGCCGAACGTGCCGCCCAGCGTCTACAACCTGCTGGCGCCCGCCGGCCCGCCGCCGGGACCTCCGTTGGCCGCCGAGATGCCCGCAGGAGGTACACCATGACGAGGCGCTGGAAACGAATGGTTACCGCCGGTGCGTGTGCCGCGGTGTTCACCAGTGGTTGCGCTTTCCAGGGCGTCAACTCGTTGCCGTTGCCCGGCGCTGTCGGACGCGGCGCCGAAGCCAGCGTCTACCACGTTCAGATCGCCAATGTGGCTCAGCTGGAGCCCAATTCGCCGGTGATGATCAACGATGTCATCGTCGGCAGCGTGCGGAAGATGACCGTCGAGAACTGGCATGCCGATGTCGAGTTCTCGGTGCAGCCCGACGTCGTGGTCCCGGCCAACGTCGTGGCCAGCGTCGGGCAGACCAGCCTTCTGGGGTCGATGCACCTGGCGCTGAACCCGCCGATCGGGGAGCAACCCGAGGGGAAACTGCAACCGGGCGCGACCATCGCGTTGAACGCGACCTCGACCTATCCGACCACCGAACAGACGCTCTCGTCGCTGGCGGCGGTGGTCAACGGCGGCGGGCTGGGCCAGATCGGCGACGTCATCCACAACTTCAGTGCGGCGCTGGCCGGCCGGGAGACCGACGTGCGCGACCTCATCACGCGCCTGGACACTTTCGTGGGCACGTTGGACGCCCAGCGTGACAACATCGTCGCGTCCATCGAGTCACTCAACCGGTTGTCGGCGACCTTCGCCGGGCAGCGTGACACGATCACCCAGGCGCTGGAACGCATTCCGCCGGCCATCGACGTACTCATCGCCGAACGGCCCCGGCTGACCACCGCACTGCAGAAGCTCGGGACGTTCAGCGACACCGCCACGCGGCTGGCCAACGAGTCCCAGGACGACCTGGTGGCGAACCTGAAGAATCTCGAGCCGGTGATCAAGGCGTTGTCCGACCTCGGCCCCGACCTCGCGCCGGTGCTGGGATACGCGCCCACCTTCCCGTACACGCAGAGCTTCATGGATCGCGGTATCCGCGGTGACTACTACAACCTGTTCGCCTCGGTGGACTTCACCATTCCGCGGCTCAAGCGGTCACTGTTTCTGGGGACCCGTTGGGAAAAGGAAGGCGCGCAGCTGGTTCCGGCGCCGGGGGACCCGTACTACCTCAACTACACCTATGACCCGCTCAAGACCGGTGTCACCCCGCCGCCACCGGATGCGTTCCCGCCGGACACCGCCGCTCCGCCGGCGGCACCGCCGCCGCCGATTCCGGCCAACGTGGGCCCGATCCTGCCCGTGACACCGCCGCCGGCGATGACCATGCCGGGCGCTCCGGTACCGGCGCCGGTGGCCGATGCCGGTGGGTCCGCACCCATCTTCGCCGGTCCCTACGGCACACCGCCGCCTGCTCCCGTCCCGCCGACCCCCGGGGGTGGCTGATGCTCACACGCTTTGTCAGAACTCAGTTGATCCTGTTCACCATCGCCTCGATCGTCGGTGTCGCCGTCATGGTGTTCGCCTACATCCAGGCGCCGACGCTGTTGGGGATCGGCCGGATCACCGTGAAGGTCGAGCTGCCGGCCTCGGGTGGGTTGTACCGCTTCAGCAACGTGACCTACCGCGGCGTCCAGATCGGCAAGGTGACGGCCGTGACGCTGACGGACAAGGGCGCCGAGGCCACGCTGTCGCTGGACACCTCGCCGCGGATCCCGGCCGACCTGCACGCCGAGGTGCGTAGCATCTCAGCGGTCGGCGAACAGTACGTGGATCTGTTGCCGCGCACCGATTCCGGCCCCTATCTGGAGAACGGTTCGGTGGTCGCGATGGCCGACACCGCGGTTCCGCAGCCCGTCGGGCCGATGCTGGACCAGGTGAGCCAACTGGTCGACAGCATCCCCGAAGGCCGGCTCAGCGATCTGCTCGACGAGACCTACAACGCGTTCAACGGCGCCGGTTACGACTTCGGCTCGCTGCTGGATTCGGCGTCCACCATCACCACCGACGCCAACAATGTCTCCGACCAGATGCGGGCGTTGATCGACGATTCCGGGCCGTTCCTGGATGCCCAGGCTCAGACCGTCGACTCCACCAGGACGTGGGCGGCCAGCCTGGCAGGGATCACCGGTCAGGTGTCCGACAACGACCAGCAGTTCCGCGACATCCTGGCCAACGGACCGGCTTTCGCGCAGGAGACCTCCAAACTGCTCGACCAGGTGAAGCCGACATTGCCGGTGTTCCTGGCGAACCTGACCACCATCGGACAGATCGCGGTGACCTACAACCCGTCGATCGAGCAGCTGCTGGTACTGCTGCCGCCGTATGTGGCCCAGGTGCAGACCTACGCGCCGATCAACAACCCGACGGGTATGCCCAACGGTGAGTTCTCACTGGGCCTCGGCGACCCGGCCGCCTGCACGGTCGGCTTCCTGCCGCCGTCGGCGTGGCGGTCACCGTCGGACACCAGCATCATCGACACCCCGGACGACATCTATTGCAAGCTGCCCCAGGATTCGCCGATCGCGGTGCGCGGGGCGCGCAACTATCCGTGTATGGGCCACCCGGGCAAGCGGGCGCCGACGGTCGAATTGTGCAACAGCCCCGAGGGATTCAAGCCGTTGGCGCAACGCCAGCATGCGCTGGGCCCGTACCCGATCGACCCGAACCTGATCGCACAGGGCATTCCGCCGGATGACCGGGTGAATCCGGACGCCAATATCTACGGGCCGCTGCAGGGGTCCCCCTTGCCGCCGGGAGTCGATGTCCGGCCTCCGATGCCGCCACCGCTGCCCGCGCCGCCGCCGAACTTCGCCGGCACCGGGCCGGGCCCGCTGCTGCCGGGACAACCGCTGTACAACACGCCTCCGGTGCCACCACCGCCGTACGATCCGAGGTCGCATCTGGATCCCGCCGTCGTGCCGGCGCCGCCGGCGGAGCTGCCCCGCGCCACCGAGGTTCCGATTCCGCCCGGGGCCAGCCCGGCCGATGTGCCGCTGCCGCCGACGGCGGTCCCCGCGCCACCGCCCGCACCGGCACCTCAGGGTCCGTTGCCGGGTCCGGCGCCGATGGCCGCCCCGGCCGCGTTCGATGCCGGATCGGACGGCCCGTCGTTGGCCATCAAGCAGTACAACCCGCGCACGGGGGAGTACCTGGGAACCGACGGAAAGCTCTATGCGCAAACGGATCTGACCGGGAAAACCGCCAGGTCGTGGCAGGACCTGATGCCCACCTAGGGATTTGGGCGCGCTGGTAACCGCTCCGCGGTTACCAGCGCGCCGAAATCGCTAGATCTTCTTCATGTAGAAGGGCATGCGGACCGCCGGCCACTGGTTGCGGCCGCAGGAGCCGCTGGGCCCGGTGGTCTGGTCCTCGCCGGTGTACTCGTCAGAATTCGGGTCCACCAGACCCGTCTCGCCCACGGGGTAGATCCGGTATACCTGCAGGCCCTCGACCGGGGCGCCGTCGGCGCAGAACTTCCAGTTCGGCACAACACGTTTGATGTACCAGACGCCGTTGGTGGTGTAGATGGGAGCGCTCCAGCCGGCGTCACTGTTGACGGTGCCCGCGCAGTCCACGGGTGTGGTGCAGACGGTGGTGATGGTCCAGGTGCTCCGCACCACGGGCTCGTCCTGATAACGCTCGTTGACCTTGGCCCAGTCGCCGTTGGACGAGGTGGCGAAGGTCCCGTTGATACCCCACTCTTTCGCGCCGGCCGGGGCGGCCGCGCCGATACTCAGCACCCCCGCCATGACTGTGGCCGCCGCGATCGCCGTCGTCCGCGTCGTGGCTGACATGGGCATGCTCCTCTACCAGCGAAATCAACGTTCTCGAATCGGGAGAATAGCATTTCACCGGCACGCGCCACGGTGCATCGGCGAACTACAGGAAGTCCACCTGGGACATCTTGAGCGCACCACTGTCTCTGGCCAACGTGACCGCCACCCGGAACTGCTGCGGATCCTGGCGGGGGTCGGTGGCGTTGCTGGCCTTCGACTGCGCCGCCACCAGCACCACGGCGGCGTCATCGCTGACCGACTCGACGGCCACCCCGTTGACGGTGACCTCGGTGACGACCTTGGACTCCTCCAGGGCTTTGATCAGGAACTCGGACTCGGACTGGAAGTCGTCCCTGAACTTGCCGGTGGCGCTGTCGAGTACCCGCTGCACATCGCCCTGGGCATTGGTGAAGTCCAGGGACATGATGTTGACGACGCCCTGGCGTGCGACGGCGGCCGCTTCGGCTTCACTCTGTCGAAGCTGTTCTGCGCCATGCCCTTTCCAGGCCATGAAGCCGCTGAGTCCCAGGAGGGCGAACAACACGACGACGGCCGCGCCGACGGCGACGAGCCGGCGCGCGGACCGCCGGCCGGTGGGGTTTGCCTCGTCGATGTGCGCCGGTTCGGCTTCGGGGGCGGGCGTGGACTCGGTTTGCGCGTGCACCTGGCGGCGCAGGTGGTCGGCGCGCGCTCGGGCCGCTTTGGCCCGCGCTTCGGCCAGCGCGGCCTCCGCCTCCGCCTCGGCTTCCTCGGCCAGGGTGAGCGCATCGCGGTCGTCGGGGGAGTCCGTCGTCATGGCGACCTCCTCGGGTGGCTGCATTCTCCCGGAAACCGCCGCCACCTCCGATTGGGGAGAAGGGCGTTTCCGCTTCTCATGCAGCGTACAGGGTGCGTCCTGCGGCGGAGGGTGCAGTAATCTTCTCGGAAACAGAGAGTTTCGTTTCCCGGTGTGCGAAGGTAGAGCGGTGCGTGTGTCCCAGCGTATGACTTCGATGGCTGCTGCCCCCCTGATGGTGGCCGGAATGATGACCGGGATGCTGCCGGGGCCGGTGGCGGCCGCCGCGCCGCAAACCTGCAATGACGCGTTCTGCACCCCTGGGATCACTCCGAACGTGGTGCTCGGTTCGTACTGCGCCAACACGACGTACTTCGTGTACGGCACCACCTCATGGGGCCGGTTGGTGTTCTGCGGGTCGCCACGCCGGTACGAACCGCGGTGGTTCCGCTCCCCGCCGATGCACGGCATCAAAGACGAGAACAGCCCGTGCGACGGCTATCTCAACGATGTCGCCCAGGCGCCCGACGGCATGTTCCTGAGCTGCGTGCCACTCAACGGCGCCAGCCTGTGGCGCCGCGGCGACGCCTGAGGCCCTACCAGTTGCGGATCGAGCACAGCGCGCCTTTGGGGCCGCTGTCGGTCTTGACCACCACACCGTCGACCTCGAGGGTGCAGTTGAAACCTGGTGTGGGGAAACCGAACGTCTCGCCGCTCTGCACCACCACCATCGCCCACATGCTCGGGTCGGCCAGCATGGCATCGTGGACCCAGGGTTGGTTCGGGCCGATGTCCACCCGCGCCCTGGGGCTGTACACGTACGGGTCGTGGCTGTAGTCGGCGAACACCGCGGGTTCGCGATCCCGGTAGTAGATATCGGCGAAGAACGGTTCGTTGGCCGTCACGGTGTAGCGGACGTGATGCAGTGGTGGTTCGGCGGTGGCTGGTGCCACGGTCAGGCCGCACACCGTCAGCAGCGCAGCACTCGAGGCGGCGACGACCCCGCCACGCGGAAACATCATTTCCATATCTTAGAACGCCACTTCCGTTCACGGTTCGGAACGGTCACACTGGCAGTACGGGTGCCCGTGCCCGGCCGCTGACGGAGGTGCCAGGAGACCGATGCGCAACATCCCCGACGACCTCGTCGAACGCTACGAGCGGGAGGGCTGGTGGACGTCGGACACGTTGGGCGATCTCCTGGCGCGTGGTCTGGCGGCAACACCCGGTGCCGAGTTCCGCGTGCATTCGGCGGTGCGTCCCTATGACGGGACGTTCGCCGATGTGGAACTGATGGCGCGCCGGCTCGCGGCCGGCCTGCGGTCCCGTGGCGTCGGCGCGGGGGACGTGGTGGCCATGCAGCTGCCCAACTGGGTGGAGGCCGCCGCGACGTTCTGGGCGTCAGCGCTGCTGGGTGCGGTGGTGGTGCCGATCGTGCACTTCTACGGCCGCAAAGAACTGACCCACATCGTCGGTGACTGCCGCCCCCGCGTTTTCGTCACCGCGGAAAGCTTCGGGCGCATGACATTCGATCGCGAGGTTGTTGCCGGAGTGCCTGTGGTCGGTGTGGTGGGGCGCGATTTCGAGGAGCTGCTGGCCGACGAACCGATGGCCGGTGTCGTGCCGGTGCATCCCGGCCGCCCGGCACTGATCGCCTACACCTCCGGAACCACCAGTGCGCCAAAAGGAGTGGTGCACAGTCACCGGAGCCTGGTGCACGAGACGCATCAGCTGGTGGCGCAGAGCAGCCACGACCGGGGCAAGCAGCTCACCGCCACCCCGGTCGGTCATTTCATCGGAATGGTGGGTGCGTTCCTGATCCCCGTCATCGGTGGCAAGGCGATCAACCTGGCCGACGTATGGGACCCGGCCCTGGCGCTGGCGCTGATGAAAAGCGACGGCCTGGCGGTCGGTGGAGGGCCGCCGTATTTCGTGACCAGCTTGCTCGACCACCCCGATTTCACCCGCGAGCATCTCGACGGGGTTCGGTCGGTGGGCCTGGGCGGCTCCACCGTCCCGGTGGCCGTCACCCGGCGCCTGGCCGACCTCGGCATCAACGTCTACCGCTCCTACGGCAGCACCGAGCATCCGTCGATCACGGGCTCGCGGTTCGATGCTCCCGAGGACAAGCGGCTCTACACCGACGGCGCACCTCTGAGCGGCGTCGAGGTGAAACTGGCCGACGATGGCGAGATCCTCTCCCGCGGACCCGATCTGTGCCTGGGCTACACCGATGCGGCGCTGACTGCCGGGGCGTTCGACGCCGACGGCTGGTATCACACCGGGGATGTGGGCGTGCTGGACGAGGACGGCTACCTGACGATCACCGACCGCAAGTCCGATGTGATCATCCGCGGCGGTGAGAACATCAGTGCGGTCGAGGTGGAAGAAGCGCTGTTGGCCATGCCGGGGGTGGCCGAGGCGGTGGTGGTGGCAGCGCCCGACGCCCGCCTGGGCGAGCATGCCGCCGCGGTGTTGCGGATGCAGCCCGGTTGTGAGCTGCCGTGCCTGGACGACGTGCGCGCCCACTTCAGCACCCTCGGGATGGCCAGGCAGAAGTGGCCCGAGGAGCTGCGCGCGGTGGATGAGTTCCCCCGCACCGCCAGCGGCAAGGTGCAGAAATTCAAGGTGCGCAGCGCGATTCGCGAGAAGGCCGGCACGGTGTGACGTCTCTGGTGATCGGTGCCAGTGGGTTCCTCGGTTCCCACGTCACGCGGCAACTGGTGCGGGCCGGTCGCGACGTGCGGATCATGGTGCGCCGGACCAGCGTGACGCGCGGAGTCGACGACCTCGACGTGCAACGCTGCCTTGGGGACATCTTCGATGACACCGCCCTGCGCGCGGCGATGACGGGATGCGATGTCGTCTACTACTGCGTGGTCGACGCCCGCATGTGGTTACGCGATCCGGCGCCGTTGTTCCGCACCAACGTCGAGGGCTTGCGCCACGTGCTGGACGCCGCCGTGGACGTCGGTGTGCCGAAGTTCGTGTTCACCAGCACCACCGGAACATTGGCGGTCAACGAGCTTCGGCCGGTCACCGAGACCGATGCCCACAACTGGACCGGCGGTGGCCCCTACATCGATGCGCGGGTGGCCGCCGAAGAGCTGGTGATGCGTTACGTGCGCGAGCACGATCTGCCGGCGGTGGCGATGTGCGTCTCGACGACGTACGGACCCGGGGACTGGGCGCCCACCCCGCATGGCGGCGCACTGATGCGGGTCGCCGCGGGGACCATGCCGTTCAACATGGGTTTCTCGATGGAGGTCGTCGGTATCGAGGACGCCGCCCGGGCCATGCTGCTGGCCGCCGAGCACGGCCGCCCCGGCCAGCGTTACATCATCTCCGACAGCTATCTGAGCACCCGCGAGATCCACCAGATCGCCGCTCGCGCAGTGGGAGTACGGCCACCGAGGATCGACATTCCGCTGCCGGTGCTGTACGCCGGCGCGCGGGTCAACGATCTGGCGTCGGTTCTGTTACGCCGTGATCTGCCGTTCGCCACGGCCGGGGTGCGGATGGCCGATCAGATGTCGCGCCTGGACCACGGCAAGGCCGAGCGCGAGCTGGGCTGGACACCCGAGCCGGTGCAGGACTCCATCGCCCGGGCCGCGCGGTTCTTCGTCCACGTCCGGCGTTAGGACACCGAGGTTCCGCTGCCGGCGTGGTGCCCGGCGCGAAAGCCGAACACCATCGCCGGCCCGATGGTCCCGCCTGCGCCGCCGTAGGCGCGCCCGGTCACCCCGGCCATGGCATTGCCCGCGGCGTACAGGCCGGGGATCGGCGCGCCCGACACATGCAGCACCCGGCCATCGCGGTCCGTGCGCGGGCCGCCTTTGGTGCCCATGGCGCCCACGGTGACCGGCACCGCGTAGTAGGGTGCGGTGTCCAGCGGACCAAGGGTCTTGCCCGCGGTCGTCGTCGCCTGGTCATCACCCCAATATCCGTCGTAAGCGCTTGCCCCGCGGCCGAAGTCGGGATCCACGCCGTCGGCGACGTGCTGGTTCCACGCGGCCAGCGTCACCGCCAGCCCGGCTGCGTCGATACCGGTCTTGTCGCCCAGCTCCTCGAGATCGGCGGACTTGCAGAACCAGCCGGGAACCTCGTCGCCCGGGTCGACGCCCAGGAACCCGTACTTCTTCAGGTGGAGGTCGTCGAAGACGATCCAGGCCGGGTCGTTGACGTAACCGCCGCGCGGATCGAGGTAGTGGAACGCGCCGGCCATCGAGTTGTAGTCACACGCCTCGTTGACGAATCTCTTGCCGGCACGGTTGACGATGATGCTGCGTGGTCGGGTGCGTTCCAGCCGGACGCTGCGGCTGCGTTGTTTACCGAGATGGGTGTCCCCGGGAATCGACACCACCGGAACCCACCATGCCTCACCCATGTTCGCCAGGTCAGCACCGTGCGCCATCGCCATCCGCAGTGCGTCCCCGGTGTTGTACGGCGGTGACACCGGCCCGTGCATGGGACCGCGCAGGAATGCGTCGACCAGGCGCGGATCCCACTCGAAACCACCGTTGGCCAGGATGACGCCGCGCCGGGCTCGTACGGTGCTGCCGTCGCCGAACCGGACACCGGTGATGGTGCCGTCCTCGGCCAGCAGCGCCGCGGCCTGAGTCCCGGTCTTCGGCGAAATGCCGCGATCCAACAGGCCTTTGAGTAGTCCGGCGATCAAGGCGGCGCCGGCCACGACAGTGTTGTCCGGGTCCCCTGTGCTCCCCAAGTCCGCATGCAGCCGCGCCCGCGTCTCCGCATCCAGGCCGACATTGCTGAAATCGGCGGGGAACGAGGTGATCCGGTCACGCCATTGGCCCAGTCGGGCCAGGTCATACGGCTTGGGTCCCAGCGAGCGGCCGCCGCCGGGGCGCCCACCGGGGAGTTCCGGCTTGTAATCAGGGAATCCGGTGGCGATCTCGAGCCGTACCTCGCTGTGGGCCTCGACGAAGTCGATCATCGCCTGGCCGGTGCGCACGAATGTCTCGACCAGGGTCTCGTCCATGGCGCCGAAGCTCTGCGCGCGCAGGTAGTCCAGCGCGGCCTCGACGGTCAGGTCCTGATCGGGGGCGCGATGGTGCGCCGGGATCCAGGCGATACCACCTGAGACGGCGGTGGTGCCACCGACGGTGGGCGCCTTCTCGTAGAGCCGGATGTCGGCTCCGGTGGCGGCCGCACTCAGGGCGGCGGTCAAACCGGCGGCCCCGGTCCCGAGCACCACCACGTCGGTCTCGTCATTCCATTCTGTGGGCACTGGAACGTCCTTTCACGCCAGGATGTCGGACAGTCGAGCGGCGGCGCGCACCACCGCATCCTTGCCGCGCTTCACCACGTCCTCGCGGTGTGAGATCAGGTTGATGCAGGTGGGCGGCGACGGTGGCAGTCGGTGCACCGGAACCGCGAGTCCGTAGGTATTGGGTTCGACTTCGCCGTGGGTGAGCACCCAGCCCTGCTCCCGGGTGAGTGTCACAAGATCGCGCTCATCGGGGCGCGGAGGCATGCTCGCCAGCAGCGCGATACCGGCGGCGCCCCGGTCGAGGGGATACCGACTGCCTTCGTGGAATGACAGTTGATAGGCGACGTGGGTGGGCACGATCACCGCGATGGCCACCTGTTGGTCCCCCTCGGCGACCAGCAGGGAGACCGTGGTGCTCAAATCGTCTGCCAGCGCCCGCAAGTGGGGCAGGCACGCCTGGCGCAGACCGTTGTCGAAAGATGCGCCCAGCACGGCCAGTCCCGACGCGGAACGGTAGCGGCCGTCTTCGGCTTTGGCGACGAACCGGAACTGCGCCAGCGTCGACAGCAGTCGGTAGGCGATGGTGCGGTGCACCCCGATGTGATCGGCCACCTGCGCGACGGTGAGACCGCCGGGCGCGGCGGCCACCGCCTGCAATGCGGTCAGTCCGCGGGCCAGGGTCTGTGACCCGGGCATACCGGGGCCGGAGACTGCCGGACCCACGGCATCCCCACCGGGAGCTCCCTTGACAGACGTCATCCTGAGAGTGATGCTCTATAGATAGTGCACATTGATGTGCGATTTTAGCACACAATGTTGGCAAGAAAAGAGAATGGCATATTCGCAGGCAGAGGGGCCTAGGGTGGCGGAGTTCGAAAGCATCTGGAGTGATCTGCAGGGTGTTTCCTTCTCCCAGGGCTACCTGGATGCCGCCGGGGTGCGGACCCGCTACCTGCACGCGGGCGATCCCGCCTTGCCCGCACTGGTGTTGCTGCACGGATCCGGCGGGCACGCCGAGGCGTACGTGCGCAATCTGGAGTCGCACGCCGAGCACTTCTCCACCTGGTCCATCGACATGCTCGGCCACGGCTACACCGCCAAACCGGGACACCCGCTGGAAGTCGCGCACTACGTCGACCATCTGCTCGCCGTCTTCGACGCCATCGGGGCGGACACGGTGTATCTGTCGGGGGAGTCGCTCGGCGGCTGGGTCGCGGCCCGGACCGCGGCCGATCACCCCGACCGGATCGAGCGGTTGGTACTCAACACCGCAGGCGGCTCGCAAGCCGATCCCGTGGTGATGCAACGGATCATCACCTTGTCCATGGCCGCTGTCGAGGACCCGGCCTGGGAGACCGTCCAAGCGCGCATCAAGTGGCTGATGGCCGACAAGACAAAGGATTACGACGATATCGTGGCCAGCAGGCAACGGATCTACCGGCAGCCCGGCTTCGTCGCCGCCATGCGCGACATCATGGCGTTGCAGGATCCCGAGATCCGGGCCCGTAACATCCTGGGTGCCGAGGTCTACGGCAAGATCACCGCGCCCACGCTGGTGTTGTGGACCAGTGACGACCCCACCGCCGATGTCAGCGAGGGGCAGCGCATCGCGTCGATGATTCCGGGCGCACGGTTCGAGGTGATGCCGGACTGTGGGCACTGGCCGCAGTACGAAGACCCCAAGACCTTCGACAGACTGCACCTGGACTTCTTGCTGGGGCGCGCGTGAGCACCGATACCGATGTCCTGATCGTCGGCGCGGGGCCGGTGGGTCTGACGCTGGCGAACACCCTTGGCCAGCAGGGTGTTCGCACACTGATCGCCGAAGAACGCGCCACGCTGATCGACTACCCGCGCGGCGTCGGCCTGGATGACGAATCGCTGCGGACGTTTCAGTCCATCGGGCTGGTCGACGCGGTGCTCCCGCACACGGTGCCCAACCAGATCCTGCGCTTCTTCGATGCACACCGGCGTCTGCTGGTCGAAATGGCGCCGCCGGACGCACGGTTCGGCTGGCCCAAGCGCAACGGTTTCGTCCAACCGCTGGTCGATGCCGAACTGCTCAAGGGGCTGGACCGATTTCAGCACGTCGAGGTGCTGTGGGGCCGGCAGATGACGGCGGTCACGCAGGACGCCGACGGGGTGAGTGTCGACCTCGGTGACGGGACGACGGTGCGGGCGCGTTACGTGGTGGGCTGCGACGGCGGGCGCAGCGCCACCCGGCGCGCCATGGGCGTGACCTTCGACGGCACCACCTCGGCCACCCGCTGGGTGGTCGTCGACCTCGCCAACGACCCGTTGGGGCATCCCAACAGCGAGGTCGGCGCCGACCCGGACCGGCCGTATGTCTCCATCTCCATCGCGCACGGAATCCGCCGGTTCGAGTTCATGATCCACGCCCACGAGACCGACGAGCAGGCCGAGGACCCGGCCTTCGTCGCGCAGTTGTTGGCACCGCTGGTGCCCTACCCGGACAAGGTCGATGTGATCCGGCGCCGTGTCTACACCCATCACTCCCGGATCGCCAGCGCCTTCCGGGACCGGCGTCTGCTGATCGCCGGCGATGCCGCTCACCTGATGCCGGTGTGGCAGGGCCAGGGTTACAACAGCGGGATCCGCGACGCGGCCAACCTCGGATGGAAGCTGGCGGCAGTGGTCAACGGCGCCGCCGGTGACGCCCTGCTGGACACCTATGACACCGAACGACGCAAACACGCCCGGGCGATGATCGACCTGTCCACCATGGTCGGGCGGGTGATCTCGCCGACCAACCGGCGTGTTGCGACTCTGCGCGACAAGCTGATTCGCGGCGCCTCCATCGTCCCGTCACTCAAGCGGTACGTGCTGGAGATGCGGTTCAAGCCGATGCCCCGCTATGAGCAGGGCGCGGTGGTGCACGCGGAGTCGCCGCCGCCGCCGACGTCCATGGTCGGCACCCTGTTCATCCAGCCGCGGGTGGACACCCGCACCCAGGCCGGCGTTCTGCTCGACGACGTTCTGGGCCACGGATTCGCGGTGCTGTGCTGGAGCAACAACCCCCGCCAGTTCCTCGGAGACGACGCGTTCGCGGCGTGGAAGGCGTTGGGCGCCAGCTTCGTCGTGGCCCGGCCGATGTCTCAGCTGCACTGGCCGGGGAATGACGACCCCGATGTCACGGTGGTCGGTGACCGGACCGGCGCCCTCAAAGGCTGGTTCGATGCGCACACCGATTCGGTGCTGTTCCTGCGGCCGGACCGGTGCATCGCCGCCTCGTGTGTTGCCCAACTCGCCGCCGAACGCAGTTCGGCGATCTTCGGCGCACTCGCGCTGCACCCAGGAGGAGGTGACGCCGACAATGCCGATCGCTCTGTGCTGTATGTCCCACAGCCCGCTGCTGAATCTTCCGGGACCGTCAGCTGAACTGCTGGGCGACATCGACGCCCAGCTCGGTGAAACCCGGGCATTCGTCGCTGATTTCGATCCCGAGCTGGTGGTCGTCTTCGCACCCGATCACTACAACGGCTTCTTCTACAAGCTGATGCCGCCGTTCTGCATCGGCACCGCCGCCTCCGGCGTCGGGGACTACGGATCCCATCTCGGTGCACTCGACGTGCCGGCCGAAATCGCCACGGCGTGCGCTGCGGCGGTACTCGACGCCGGTGTCGATGTGGCGATCTCGGCGAGCATGGAGGTGGATCACGGCGCGGTACAGCCGTTGCAGACACTGTTCGGCGACGCCACGGCGGTCCCCGTGATCCCGGTGTTCCTCAACTCGGTGGCCACCCCGCTGGGCCCGTTGTCGCGGGCGCGAGCGCTCGGTACGGCCGTGGGGCAGTTCCTGTCGACGCGCACCGAGCGGGTGCTGGTGGTGGGGTCCGGCGGGCTGTCCCACGATCCGCCGGTGCCGACGTTGGCCACCGCGCCGCCCGCGGCGCTGGACCGGATCGTGCACGGAGCGCCGATGAGCACCGAGGCGCGACAGGCCCGCCAGTCGGCGGTGATGGCGGCCGCCCATGATTTCGCCCACGGAGAAAGCCCCTTGCGACCCTTGAACCCTGACTTCGACCGCGCCTTCCTCGAACTCCTCGACACCGGGCGCCTCGCCGAGACAGACAGCTGGACCAACACCTGGATTGCCTCCGAAGCCGGGAACTCAGCGCACGAGATCCGCACCTGGGTAACGGCGTTCGCGGCACTGTCCGCGGCAGGACCCTATCGCACGGTGCAGCGCTACTACCGCCCCGCACCTGAACTGATCGCCGGGTTCGCGATCCGGACGGCGGTGGCGGCATGAACTCCCAGTACAGCGTCGATGTGCTGATCATCGGCTCCGGCGGTGGAGGCATGACGGCGGCGCTGGCGGCCGACGCCGCCGGACTGGACACCCTGGTGGTGGAGAAGGCGTCGTACTTCGGCGGATCCACGGCCCTGTCCGGCGGCGGCATCTGGGTGCCCGGGGCGCCGGCGCAACGCCGTGGCGGCTACTCACCTGACCCCGATGCGGTGGTCGGTTATCTACGCAGGATCACCGGTGGACTGGTCACCGAAGAACGGCTGCGGGCCTACGTCGAGAAGGCCCCGGAGATGATGGAGTTCCTCGAAAAGCTCAGTCCCTGGTTCGAATTCGTGTGGAAGCCCGGTTACGCCGACTACTATCCCGAGCTGCCCGGCGGATCCGAGCGGGGCAGCACCATCAACGTGCCCGCCATCGACCTGCGCAAGCTCGGTGACCTCGAGAACGAACTACTGCAACCCCTGGCCCTGGCGCCCCGCGGAATCTGGTTCGCGCCGAAAGACCTTCGGCTGTTCTACCAGGTGCGGCAGAACTGGCGCGGTAAGGCCGTGCTGGTGAAACTGATCTGGCGGATGCTGCGGGCCCGGGTGTTCGGTGACCGGATGGCGGCCATCGGTCAGTCACTGGCCGCCAGGATGCGGTTGGCGATGAAGGACAAGCGCATTCCGCTGTGGCTCGACTCGCCGATGACCGAACTCATCACCGACGCCGACGGCCGCGTCACCGGCGCCGTCGTCGAACGTGACGGGGCACCGCAGCGCATCGAGGCGCGGCGCGGGGTCATCATCGCCAGCGGCGGCTTCGACCACGACATGGCGTGGCGGCGCGAACACCTCCCGGTGCTGGACAAGGACTGGAGTTTCGGCAACCCGGCCAACCTCGGCGACGGTATCCGCGCCGGGGAGAAGGTCGGCGGGGCGCTCGATCTGCTCGACGAAGCGTGGTGGTTCCCGGCGATCTGCTGGCCGGACGGCCGGCTGCAGTTCATGCTCAACGAACGGATGATGCCGTCGCAGTTCGTCGTGAACGGCGCCGGGAAACGGTTCGTCAACGAAGCCGCCCCGTACATGGACTTCGCGCATGCCATGCTCAACGGCCAGGACACCGGTATCAGCCACATCCCGTGCTGGCTGATCACCGATCAGCGGTCCTTCCACTCCTACGTGGTGGCCGGTCACCTGCCCATTCCGAAGGTGCCGTTCGCGCCGGTGCCCACGGGTCGCAAGGTGCCCGCGGCATGGCTGGAGTCCGGTGTGGTCAAGTCGGCGGCCACCTTCGAGGAACTGGCGGTCAAGATCGGGGTGCCGCCGGCGCAGTTGCGTTCCACCGCAGCACGGTTCAACGAACTGGCCCGCCAGGGCCACGACGACGATTTCAACCGCGGGGACAGCGTCTACGACAACTACTACGGTGACCCGACGCTGCCGAACCCCAACCTGCATCCGCTGACCACACCGCCGTACTACGCCTTCCAGATCATCCTCGGCGATCTGGGCACCTCGGGCGGATTGCGCACCGATGAGTTCGCCCGCGTGCTGCGGCCAGACGACACCGTGATCGAGGGGCTGTACGCCATCGGCAACGCGTCGGCCGCCGTGATGGGCCGTAGTTACGCCGGTGCCGGTGCCACCATCGGCCCCGCCATGACATTCGGTTACATCGCCGCACAACACATCTCGCGCTCCACCAGCCGACCAGACATCGCCAGTGATCCCATCGGAGGTAAAGCATGAAGATCTCGCTGTTCTACGAGTTCCCGCTGCCGCGGCCATGGTCCGACGACGACGAGCACCAGCTCTTCCAGCACGGTCTCGATGAGGTCGAAGCCGCCGACAAGGCCGGGTTCTCCACGGTGTGGCTCACCGAGCACCACTTCCTCGAGGAGTACTGCCACTCGACCGCCCCCGAGATGTTCCTGGCCGCCGCCAGCCAGCGCACCAAGGACATCCGCCTCGGCTTCGGTGTCATGCACCTGCCGCCGTCGATCAACCACCCGGCGCGGATCGCCGAACGCGTCGCCACGCTGGATCACCTGTCGAACGGCCGCGTCGAATTCGGTACCGGCGAAGGCTCATCCGTCGCCGAGCTCGGCGGCTTCAACATCGACCCGGCCGACAAGCGGGCGCAGTGGGAAGAAGCGCTCGAGGTGGTGATCCGGTCGATGGTCGAGGCGCCGTTCAGCGGATTCAAGGGCGAGCACATCGAGATGCCGGCCCGCAACGTCATTCCCAAGCCGTTGCAGAAGCCGCACCCGCCGGTGTGGGTGGCGTGTACCCGGCCGTCCTCGGTCCAGATGGCTGCCCAGAAAGCCATCGGCGCACTGAGTTTCGCCTACACCGGGCCGGAAGCGCTCAAGGAGCGGGTGGACGGCTACTACAAAGAGTTCGAAGAAAAGGGCACGCCCGTCACACCCGCCATCAATCCGAACCTGCTGGCCATCGGTGGTGACCTGTCGATGATGGTCGCCAAATCCGACGAGGAAGCGCTCAAGCGGCTCGGCATCGGCGGCGGCTTCTTCTCGTTCGGGATCATGCACTACTACATGACCGGTATGCACACTCCCGGCCGCACCGGTGTGTGGGAGCTTTACGAGGAAGCGGTCAAAGAGGATCCGACACTGGCCTACGGTCCGGGCCGTGGCGCCATCGGCTCACCCGACACCGTGCGTGAGTTCCTCCGGGGCTATGAGGCCAGCGGCGTCGACGAGATCATCCTGCTGCTGAACCCGCGCAGCCACGAAGGCACCATGGAGTCCATCGAGATCATGGGCAAGGAGATCCTGCCCGAGTTCATCGAACGTGATGCCGCCGCCGTGGCGGACAAGGCCAAGCGCCTCGAACCCGTCATCGAGAAGGTCGAGGGCCGCCGCCAGGCCTCGGATGCGCCCCTGTTCGACGAGACCTACTCGTTCGGCGGTCTGCCCACCGGCCGCGGTGGCAAGTTCACCGCGGGGGAGATCCCCGAGGCCATGGCCGAGATCAACGAAGGTCGCGTCAAAGCAGCGCAGGCTGAGAAGGAAGCCCGCGAGAAGGCGGGTTAGCCGACGTGTTGTGGCGTTATGACGGCAAACGGGTGGTGGTCACCGGCTGTGCCTCGGGTATCGGCGCCCATGTGGCGCAGCAGCTCACCGAACTCGGTGCCGAGGTGATCGGCCTCGACATCCGCCAGCCCGCTGCCGACCTCAGTCAGTTCGTTCCCCTGGATCTGTCCGACGCCGCCGCCGTCGACCAGGCCGCGGCCACACTGTCCGGGCCGGTGGACGCACTGTTCAACATCGCGGGTGTGTCATCGGGCATCGGGGACCCGCTGCGCGTGGTGACCATCAACTTCCTGGGCACCCGGCAGTTCACCGAGGCCGTGATCCCGTTGATGCCGCCGGGATCGGCGATCGCCAACGTGTCGTCGCTGGCGGCTTCGGGGTACCGACGCAACGCCGAGGTGACCTCGGGTCTGGTGGAAACAGCCGATGTGGACCAGGGCATCGAGTGGTGCGACAACCACCCGGACGCCCTGAAGGACGGCGGCGGGTATCGGTTGGCCAAGGAAGCCCTCATCCTGTACGGCATGGCCAACGTCGCTGCGCTGGGTGCCAAAGGCATCCGGATCAACTGCACCGCACCGGGAGTCACCGACACACCGATTCTCGACCAGCTGCGTAGCGCCTACGGGCAGGGTTTCCTCGACTCGTTCCAGACGCCACTGGGGCGGGCCGCCGAACCCGAGGAACAGGCCAGCGTGCTGGTCTTCCTGAACAGCGCCGCCGCCAGTTACCTGACGGGTCAGGTCATCTGGGTGGATGGCGGCACCTTCGGTGAGACAGAGAGGCACGAACTATGGCGCTAGGTCCAGGAACGATGACCGACTTCCGGCGGACCGCCGACGATGTGCGCAACTGGGGGCGCTGGGGTGAGGCCGACGAACTCGGCACGTTGAACTTCATCAGCGCCGACAAGGTCGCCGAGGCCGCGTCGCTGGCCCGGCAGGGCAAGGTGTTCGCCCTCGGTGCCGACTTCTGCTCCGGGGGACCGCAGGGGGCGTTCCAGTTTCGGCACAACCCGGTCCATGTGATGACCGTCGACGGTGGCGATGCCAACACGCTGGTGGAGTACGGCCCGAAGTGGCTGAAGAAGTCGGTGGCGCAGGAACTCTCGGGGTTCTTCGTCGACAACCCGTTCCGGTTCAACGACGACATGATCGTCATGCCGTTGCAGGCCGCCTCCCAATGGGACGCGCTGTCGCACGTGTACTACGAGGACAAGCTCTACAACGGTTTCCCGGCATCGTCGGTGACCAGCTTCGGCGCCTACCATTGCGGCATCGACAAGGTGGACGTCAAGGGCATCACCTCGAGGGGTGTGTTGCTCGACGTCGTCAAACACCGTGGCGCCGAGGTGTTCCTACCGCCGGGAGAGCCGGTGACCGCAGACGAACTCGACGCGGTGGCCAGGGCTCAGGGTGTCACCGTGGGCCGCGGCGACATCGTCGTCGTCCACACCGGCTGGTGGACGCGGTTCCAGAGCACGGGTGACGGCGCCGAACCGGGTTCCGGGCTGGACTGGCGGTGCGCCTCCTGGCTGCATGATCTCGAGGTCGCGGCGGTGGCCGCCGACAACCTCATGGTCGAGGATCCCGACCCCGCGATGGGGGTGGAAGGCACGTTCCTGCCCATGCACATGCTGTGTCTGCGCGATATGGGCCTGATGTTCGGCGAGTACTGGGATCTGACGGCGCTGGCGGCCGATTGCGCGGCCGACGGCATCTACGAGTTCCAGCTCGTCGCGCCGCCGCTGCGGGTGATCGGCGCGGTGGGCTCTCCGGTCAATCCGATCGCCATCAAATAGGAGACTGGCATGACATCGACAACGCCTCTGGTGGTGGGTCTGGGCGGCACGCTGCGGGCCGGGTCGTCAACCGAACGTGCGCTGCGGTACTGCCTTTCCGCTGTGGAGGCGCAAGGTGGCCGCACCAAGCTCTACGCCGGGCCCGACCTCGAACTGCCGATGTACGCCCCGCACGAACTCGAACGCACCCCCGGCGCCGTCGAACTGGTCGGGTCCCTGCGTGCCGCGGACGCCGTCGTCGTCGCGTCCCCGGGCTACCACGGCGCGATCTCCGGACTGGTGAAGAACGCACTGGACTACATCGAGGATCTGCGTGAAGATCCCCGCGTCTACCTGGACAACACTCCCTGGGGGTGCATCACCTGCGCCTACGGCTGGCAGGCGGCGGTGGGCACGCTGGGGCAGCTCCGCGGTATCGGGCATGCCCTGCGGGCCTGGCCGACACCGCTGGGCGTGGCCATCAACTCCGCGGACCCGGTGTGGGACGAGGCCGGAAACCTGGTGGACAGCACGGTTCGCGGCCAGTTGGAGATGTTGGCCACCCAGCTGCTGACCTTCACGATCGAGCGCCGTGTCCCAGCGTAGAACCCTCATGGTCGATGGTCTGGTCACCAGCTATCTGGAGGCCGGCACCGGCGACCCGGTGGTGCTGCTGCACGGTGGTGAGTTCGGCGCCAGCGCCGAAATCGGCTGGGAGCACACCATTTCGGTTCTGGCATCGCGGTACCGCGTGCTGGCACCGGATATGCTCGGCTACGGCCACTCGGCCAAGGTGCTGGATTTTGTCGACGGCCGCGGACTGCGGATCCGTCACATCGCCCGGTTCTGTGCGGTGCTGGGGATCGAGTCCGCGGTCTTCATCGGCAACTCCATGGGCGCGATCAACCTCCTGGTCGATGCCACCTCGGATTACCCGCGACTACCGATGCGCGCCCTGGTGGCCATCTGTGGCGGCGGTGAGATCCAAGCCAACCGGCACATGACCGCGCTCTACGAGTACGACGCCACCGTGGCCGCCATGCGGGCGATCGTGGAGGCGCTGTTTCACTCGTCGCGGTTTCCGGATGACGAGGACTACGTGCTGCGCCGCCATGTTTCGGCGACGCTGCCGGGAGCGTGGGAAGCCATCGCGGCGGCCCGCTTTCGCCGTCCGGATTCCGCAGCGCCGGCCCCGGTCTCGAGTAAGCGGGCATACGATCGCATTGCGGTGCCGACACTGGTGATCGAAGGAGGCGGGGACAAACTGCTTCCGTCGGGGTGGGCGGCGGAGATCGCCGGCCAGATTCCCGATGCGCGGTCCGTGGTCATCGACGACGCCGGGCACTGCCCGCAGATCGAACAACCCCAGGCGACCAACGAGGTGTTGATGAACTTCCTGGCCAACAAGTCACAGGATGGGAGAGCACATGAGTGAACTGGCGGGGAAGGTCGCTGTCGTCACCGGCGGGGCGTCCGGACTGGGTGAGGGACTGGTGCGCCGGTTCGCCGCGGAGGGTGCTGCGGTGGTGATCGGTGACGTCGAGACCGCGCGCGGTGAGGCCCTGGCCGCCCTACTGCCGGAAGCGCTGTTCCTGCAGACCGATGTCGCCGATGTCGATCAGGTCGGCGCGCTGGTGAACGCCGCGGTGGACCGGTTCGGTGGACTGGATGTGATGGTGAACAACGCCGGCGTCTCCGGCAAGATGCACCGTCGTTTTCTCGAGGACGACCTCGCCGACTTTCACCAGGTGATGGCCGTCAACGTCTTGGGCGTGATGGCAGGCACTCGCGACGCGGCCCGGTACATGGCGCAGCACGGTGGGGGCTCGATCATCAACCTGACGTCGATCGGCGGTATCCAGGCCGGCGGCGGCGTCATGACCTACCGGGCGTCCAAGGCCGCGGTCATCCAGTTCACCAAGTCCGCGGCAATCGAGTTGGCCTATCACGAGATCCGTGTGAATGCGATCGCGCCCGGCAACATCCGCACCGCCATCGTCTCGAAGTCGGCAACAGGGGAGGACCTGGCCCGGCTGGAGCAGTTCGAGGAGGGTATCCGCGCGCAGATGCGGGCCGACCGCCCGCTCAAGCGGGAGGGCACCGTCGACGACGTCGCCGAGGCTGCGCTGTACTTCGCCGGTGAGCGTTCCCGGTACGTCACCGGCACCGTACTGCCCATCGACGGCGGCACCGTCGCGGGCAAGGTGCTGGCGTCCAAAGCCCGCGCGTCTTCGAACGGCGCCGGTTAAATCAGTCGCTTGACTTAAAAGGAGTGGCTTGGTTGACTTGCCCCATGGCATCCCGGACGAAGGCATCCCGGACCAGCCCGCGGGGTGGGCGTACCGACCGCACCCGCGACGCGATCCTGACCGCCGCCGAGCAGCTCTTCGCCGAACACGGGGTGTTCGCCGTGTCCAACCGGCAGGTCAGTGAGGCTGCGGGACAAGGGAACAACGCTGCCGTCGGTTATCACTTCGGCACCAAGGCCGATCTGCTGCGGGCGATCGTCCGCAGGCACAACGGGGCCGTCGAGCGCCGCTGCCAGGAAATGGTGGACCGGGTGGGTGCCGAACCCGTGCTGCGCGACTGGGTGGAATGCCTGGTGCGGCCGTTGGCCGCGCATCTGACCGAACTCGGCCACCCCACCTGGTACGCACGGTTTTCCGCCCAGCTGATGCCCGATCCGGCGCATCGCGACCTCGTGTCCGAGGAATCGCTCACGTCGTCGGCGGTACTGGCGGTCATCCAAGGGCTGCATGCCTGCCTGCCGGACATGCCCGCCGAGGTTCGCGTGGAACGCAATGCGATGGCACGCCAACTGATCGTCGGGATGTTCGCCGAGCGGGAGCGCGCGCTGGCCGCCGGTGATCCGACCCCGCACGACACCTGGGATTCGATGGCCACCAGCTTGGTCGACGCTATCACCGGCTTGATGGCGGCGCCGGTGTCACGATGAAAGTCCATGCAGACCAAGCCAAATGCGTGTCCGCGGGCAACTGTGTGGCGCACGCACCCCAGGTGTTCGACCAAGACGAGGACGACGGCAGCGTGATCCTGCTGGACGCCACCCCACCCGGCGAACTGGCCGATGCCGTTCGCGAAGCCGCCGCCGCCTGCCCAGCCATGGCCATTCACGTCGAGGACCACCCGTCAGGAGTTTCATGACCGACATCGTTGACGCCACCCGGACCGACATTCCCGAGTATCCGATGGAGCGCGCCGCAGCATGCCCGTTCTCGCCGCCACCGCAGATGCTGGAACTCGGTGCGGACAAGGGACTTTTCCGAGTGCGCATCTGGGACGGCAGCACCCCCTGGCTCATCACCGGGCACGAGGAGGCGCGGACGTTGTTCGCCGACTCCCGCGTCAGCGTCGACGACCGTCGGCCCGGTTTCCCGCACTGGAACGAGCACATGCTCTCGACCGTGGAGAAGCGGCCGCGCTCGGTGTTCACCTCCGATGCCGAAGAGCACACCCGCTTCCGCCGGATGTTGTCCAAGCCCTTCACGTTCCGGCGCGTCGAGGGCTTGCGAACTGCCATCCAGGAAGTCACCGACGAGTGCATCGACACCATTCTCGCCGGCGACCAGCCCGCCGACATCGTCACACAGCTGGCACTGCCGGTGCCCACCCGGGTGATCAGCGAGATGCTCGGAGTGCCCTACGAGGACCACGAGTTCTTCCAGCACCACGCCAATGTGGGTCTGGCCCGGTACGCCTCGGCGGAGGACGGCCAGAAAGGCGCCATGAGTCTGGCGCAGTACCTGATCGATCTGGTGCAGAAGAAGATGCAGACGCCCGGTGAGGATGCCGTCTCCGATCTGGCCGAGCGCGTCAACGCCGGAGAGATCAGCGTCAAGGAAGCCGCGCAACTGGGCACCGGGCTGCTGATCGCCGGGCACGAGACCACCGCCAACATGATCGGTATCGGTGTGTTGGCGCTGCTACAGAATCCCGAACAGGCTGCGCTGCTGCGGGATACAGATGACCCGAAGGTGGTGGCCAACGCGGTCGAGGAACTGATGCGTTACCTCAGCATCATCCAGAACGGTCAGCGGCGCATTGCCATCGAGGACATCGAGATCTCCGGTGAGGTGATCAAGGCCGGCGACGGCATCATCATCGATCTGGCACCGGCGAACTGGGACGCCAAAGCGTTCCCCGAACCGGACAAGCTCGACCTGCAGCGCGTCAACGCCAAGGATGAAGTGGGCTTTGGCTTCGGCCGGCACCAATGCGTCGGCCAGCAGTTGGCGCGCGCCGAGATGCAGATCGTTTTCCACACCCTGGTGCGCCGCATCCCCACCATGAAGCTGGCGATCCCGTTCGACGAGATCCCGTTCAAGCACGACCGCCTGGCATTCGGCGTCTACAGCCTGCCCGTCACCTGGTAGACGGCGTCCAGCCGGCCGCTGACTTGTGTTGCCGGCGGCCGGCTTTGAGCTCACCCTCGGGTTAGGGATCGTCGGGGGCGAGGATCCGGTCGGGATGGTGATACACGTTCACGCGGGACTGTCCGCAGTCCAGTTCCGGGGGCGGAATCCATTCGGTGACACCGTCCTCAGGCCGGTTTCGGGTGGTCCAACCGGTGGTCTCGACCATCCGGTTGTCCGGCCCGCAGGCCAGGGTGAGGTCTTCGATGTTGGTCTGGCCGCCGTCTTTCCAGTCTTTGTTGGCGTGGTGGACTTGGCAGCGGTACCCGCAGGCGGTGCATCCGGGCATGGTGCAGCAACCGTGTTGGGCCAGCAGCATGATCCGCTGTCCGCGGGAGGCGGTCCGGCGGGCCCGTCCCAGGTGCAACGGCACCCCTTTGCCGTCAAACAACGCCAGGTAGTGGTAAGCGTGGGAGGCCATCCGGATGACCTCGGGCATCGGGATCAGCGTGCCGTCGGCGGTCAGGCCGTGCCCGACGCCTTTTTCAAGGTCGGTGAGGTTGGCTTTGACGATGATGGTGACGGGCAGGCCGTTGTGGTGGCCGAGGTCACCGGAGGCCAGCAGCGCCCGGCCCATCGCCAGCAGCGCATCGTGATTGCGTTGGCCTTGGGTGCGGGCATCGGTGCGAGCTTTTTCGGCGTCGGGTTCGCCGTCGACCTGGGGTGTTTCGTCGGCGGGGTTGCACATGCCTGGGGCGGCCAGTTTGGCGTGCGCGGCGTGCAGGGTGGCCGCGCATTCCGGGGTGAGCCTGCCGTGCACCGGAACGTTACCGTCGGCGTCCTGCTTACCGATGGTGAAGTACCGGCCGGCTTGGCGGTCGACATCGCTGTACTCGCCGTCTTGGTTGAGGAGGTATTTCAGTCGGTCGGCGACTTCGGTGAAGCCGTCGACATCCAGGGTCGAGGCGTGGCGGGCCAGGTCGGCTTCGGCGGCTTCACGGGCCGAGAAGTCCACCGATGCCGGGAGTTTTTTGAAGAACGTTTTGACCTTGGCTACGTGTTCGGGGCCGATCAGGCCGTGGGCTTGGGCGGCGGCGATGTTCGGCAACGCCGGCTCCAACGGTCCGCCGGTGAGTGCGGTCCGCGGGCCCAAAAGTGAGGCCGACGTGAGGCGGCGGGCGGCCTCGCCCTCGCTGATCCGCAACCGGGCGGCCAGGACCTTGTTGAAGCTGGTCGCCCCCAACTGTTTCGGTGCGCATTCCGACCTCAGCCGTTGATACACCTTGTGGTCCAGGGCCGGCTGCATCCAGGTGACGGTTTCGCGGCGCTGCATCAATTCCAATAACTCCAGCGGGGTGAACGCGTCGATCGACAACGAGTTCATCTGCGCGGTCAAGGCTTCGATCTGCGCTTGGGCAGCCAGCATCGCCTCCTTGTCGGCGACCGCTGAAGTACCCATACCCTGAAGCTAGACCCAGCCTCTGACAAGAATCCCGCATTTGTGACTTCTGATACTGAAGTGGCACAGCAGTTTTCGTGATTTGTCGAGATGCACGCCAGGGTCGTGAAGTGCGCCTGAAAGCAACCCTCTGCGAGATCTCGACGGCCCAGACTAGCGGGCGACGTCGATGATCACCTTTCCGAGAGCCTGGCGGTCGGCGACGTGCCGCAGCGCGGTGGCGGTCTCGGCCAGCGGGAACCGCGCGCCGATGTGGGGTCGCACCGCCCCGGAGACGAACAGCGCTGCCAACTCGGCGTTGTCGCGGGCCGTCTCGTCGGGGTGGTCGCCCATGAACGTCCGGATCTCCATGCCCTGCAGGGTGATTCCCTTGAGTAGTACCAGGTTCAACGGAATGGAGGGAATCACCCCGGAGGCATAACCCAGCGTCACGAACACCCCGCCGCGGCGCAAACCGCGTAACGCCGGCTCGGCGTACGCGCCGCCCACCGGGTCCAACACCACCTGCGCGCCGGAACCGGTGATTTCGCGGATCCGGTCCCGGAGGTTCTCGTGGCTGTAGTCGATCACCGCGTGCGCACCACGCGACTGACACAACGTCAACTTCTCGGTGTTGGACGCCGCCGCGACAACCCGGGCGCCGAGCGCCAGCGCCAGATCCACCGCCGCCAGGCCGACGCCGCCGGCGGCACCCAGCACCACCACCCAATCCCCGGGCTGCACCCGGGCCACCGAGCGCAGGGCGTAGTAGGCGGTGCGGTAGGTGACCCCGAAGGCAGCGGCGGAGGCGAAGTCCACCCCATCGGGCACGGGCGTCAACGAATCCGAGCGCACCACAACCTGTTCGGCGAAGGCGCCCACCATCACCGAGCCGGACACCCGGTCGCCGGGGGAGTAGCCGGCGCCGTCACCTACGGAGAGCACCTCGCCGGCGAATTCACTTCCCGGCGCGAACGGTGGCGGCACCTTGACCTGGTACCCGCCCGAGATGAACAGCACATCGGGGAAATTCACCGCGGCCGCCCGCACGGCCACCACCACCTCACCGGGACCCGGCAGCGGATCGGGGAGTTCGGCGAGCTCCAGCTCCTCCGGCACACCGTAGCGGCGGCACAGCACGGCCTTCATCCGTTCTCCAATCCGCGCAGGCAGAAGCGCACCAGGTGGGTGACGTCGCCGGGGGCAGGCTGCTCACCGGAACCCACATATCTGCGCATGGTCGCTGCGGTGAGCTGGAAGACCGTGGCGATGTCCCGCTCGGGATCGTCGCCTCCGAGGGCGGTGATGGGTGCGATCAACAGGTCCCGCATCGGGGCCATGATGTCGTCTGCGTGCACACGGTCGGACAGTTGTTCGTGCACCGCCCGGCTCATCGTCATCAGATGTGGGTCGGAGACTTGTGCCAGGGCGCCTTCGATCCACTGTGCGATCTGGTCCCGGGGCCGTGGCGCCTTGGCCATCTGATGTTCCAGGTAGGACACGATGATGCCGACACCGCGCTCCAGGACCGCCAGCATCAGCTCGTCCTTGCTCGAGAAGTACCGGTAGAACGCCTTTTTGGATGACCCTGCCTCGGCGATGATGTCATTGACACGAGGTTCCTCGGGCGCCACCCGCTGCATCACCGTGATGGTGGCGGCCAGGATGCGTTCCACCTCGGCACTTGCTTCGCGGTGCCGCTCGTCGAGGGCGCGGTCGACGGCGGCCGAGGCGCGCGTCATGGTAGTGCGGGCACGCGGTCGATCACCCCGGCGTACTTGGCGCGCGCGGCCTGGATCCGGTTGTCGAGGAACTCACTGGGCCACTCCGGGTCCTCGGCGTCGTAGTCCTTGAGCAGCAGCCGCGCGAGGTTCACCTTGTGGGCTTCCGTGGGTCCGTCGGCCAGGCCCAGCACAACGCCTCCCAGGAGCACATTGGTCAGCGGGAGTTGCTCGGTGACACCCATTGCCCCGTGCACTTGAATGGCGCGCAACCCGATCGACTTGAGTACCTGCGACGCCAGGATCTTGCACACGCCGATCTCCGCACGGGCGGCATGCTCACCGGCAGTGTCGATGAGCCAGGCGGTGTGCAGCACGGTGAGCCGGAACTGCAGCAGCTCGGCATAGGAGTCGGCGATCATCGCCTGCACCAGTTGCTTGTCGGCCAGCGAGGTCCCCTGCGTGAAGCGGCTTTTCGCCCGTCGCGCCATCATGTCGACGGAGCGCTGGGCCAGTCCGATCGACCGCATGGCGTGGTGGATACGGCCCCCGGCCAGCCGCGACTGTGCGACGTGGAAGCCCTGCCCGGGCGAGCCCAGCATGGCCGAGGAGGGCACCCGGACATCGCGGTACCGCACCAGCGAATGCCCGGGATCGTGGGGAAGCGCACCGACCAGATGGTGGGTGGCCTCGATGTGGATCCCGGGAGTGTCCGCGGGGAGCAGGAACGTCGAGGCGCCCTTGTGGACGGGAACATCCGGGTCGGTGATGGCGACGACGATGATGAACGACGCCACCGAGGCGTTCGACGAGAAGTACTTGCAGCCGTTGATCACCCAGTCGTCACCGTCGGGGACCGCCGTGGTGGTGAACACCCGCGGGTCGGAACCGCCTTGGGGTTCTGTCATGGAGAAGCAGGAGAAGATCTCGCCGCTCAGCAGTGCGGCGAGGTAGGTGTCCTTCTGTTCCTGGGTGCCGAAGCGGGCCAGGATCTCGGCATTGCCGGTGTCGGGGGCCTGGGTGCCGAAGATGATCGGCGCCCACGAACTGCGGCCCAGTATTTCGTTGATCAGTGTCAGCTTGACGACGCCGAAGCCCTGGCCGCCGAGCTCGGGTCCCAGATGCGGGGCCCACAGACCACGGTCGCGCACCTGTTGCTTGAGCGGGTCGACGATACGGCGCCGCTCGTCGTTCAAGGGAAGGAATTCACACCCGGGGAACAGCACCTCGAGTGGTTCCACCTCGTCGGTGACGAACGCCCGGATCCAGTCCAGCTTCTCCTGGAACTCGGGTTCGGTGCAGAAATCCCATGCCATGGTCAACCTTTCGGGCTATCAGGGGATGCCGCCGTCGGCCCGCAGGATCGAACCGGTGGTGTAGCTGGACGCATCGGACATCAGGAACAGGGCCGCGCCGACGATTTCGGGCGGTTCCCCGGCGCGCTGCAGCGCGAAGTGTGTGAACGGGTTGCCGGAGCCGAAGTTCCACGCCTTGCTGATATCGGTCAGGAACGGCCCGGGCATCAAGGTGTTGACTCGCACCGTCGGTCCGAAGGCCTGCGCCATGGCCTCGGTCATCGCGTTCAGCCCCGCCTTGGAGGCGGCATAGGGGATGAACGACGGGTGCGGACGCAGTGAGCCGTGGGTGCTGACATTGATGATCACACCCTTGCCTGCAGTGACCATCCGTTCGCCCACCAGAGCCGACAGCCGGAACGGCCCTTTGAGATTGAGGTTGACGACGGCATCGAACATCTTCTCGGTGACGTCGGTCTGTTTGTCGTAGACCGGGGACATGCCGGCGTTGTTGACCAGTACGTCTATCTTTCCGAAACGCTGGTACACCGCCTCCACCAGTTCGTCGAGCTGATCCCAGCGACCAACGTGCACGGCATACGGCATCGCGGTGCGGCCGGTCTCGGCTTCGATCTCGGTGGCGGTGGCTTCGCAGGACTCGAGATTGCGGCTGGCGATCACGACGTCGGCCCCGCACCGTGCCGCGGCCAATGCCATCTCCCGGCCGAGCCCACGGCTGCCGCCGGTCACCAGGACGACACGGTCGGTGAGGTCGAAGAGCTCTGCGGGAAAAGTCATTTCGCACTCCTCGCCAGTTCCGCGGCTTTGGCGGTCAACTGGGGGATCATCGGCCCCATCGCGGCGGCCACCTGGGGGTCGACCTTGCTGTTGGGGGCCAGCGAGGCCGCGTAGGTCTTCTCCAGGACGATTCCCAGCTTCCAGTTCGCCAACACCAGGTAGTACTGGATGTGCGTGGTGGACAGTCCACTGACCTGTTCGTAATGGGCCAGCAACTCCGAACGGGTGGGCATCCCCGTCATGTCCAGATAGAAACCGTCCGCACTGGGTTCCTCGCCGTCATACCCCAGGAGGCACCAGCCGAGGTCCAGTAGCGGGTCGCCGATGGTGGTCATCTCCCAGTCCACGATGGCCGCCAGCCGGGCCGGGGCTCCGTGGGCGAACATGACGTTGGCGAATTGGTAGTCGCCGTGCATGATGCCGGGCCGGAAGTGCTCGGGCCGGTTGCGGCGCAGCCAGTCCGCCGCTTCGTCGAGCCCCGGCAGCTCACGCACCTGATAGGACTGCAGGAAGCTCAACCACCGATCCACCTGGCGTTCGTGGAAACCGTCGGGCTTGCCGAATCCTTCGAGACCGTGGGTGCGCCAGTCCACGCGGCCGAGCTTGGCGGCACCGTCGACGAGCTCGAAGGCCAGGCGGCGGCGGGCATCCAGATCGGTGTCGAACGGCGGTTGCCATCCGCCGCTCATCGGGCTCCAGCCGTCGATCTCGGCCATGACGTAGAACGGCTTTCCGAGCAGTGCTCCGGATTCGTCGGCGGCGATGAGTTCGGCGTGTGGAACGTCGGTGCCCTTCAGGCCGCGCACCAGGCGGATCTCTCGCAGCAGTCCGTCGAAGCGGGTGGAGTCGGCGCGCGCTCCCGGCATGCGAAGCACCATCCGCTGATCGCCGCGCTGGATGCGGAGCAATGTGTTCTGCGAACCGCCGGACAGCAGCTCGAGGGTGGGACGTTCCCCGATTCCGGGTGCCCGATGCTCGTCGAGCCAGTGACCCAGCGCGTCCGCGTCGACCCCGATGGTTGTTTCAGTCATGAAACCCTCACTCTCGTTTCGGAGAATAGCAGTCTCGGAGCCGAAACCAATAGTCCCCGCTCCCGTGGATCTGCTCCCGACCCGAGATCGAATTATCAAAAATGAGAATGGCATTACCGCTGGAAGGGGTGAGAAGTGCGGTATTTACAACCAGGGATCCGCTATTGGATACGCGCGTAAGCTGATAACGTCATTATCCGTCAGTGAGCATGGCGCTTACCGGTCCGGCGTGCGTCGGCCGCGTCATCGCGGCACTCGGGGACAGCCACTCCCCGCGAGCAGAACCAGATCTGAATGGAGGGCCATAGATGTCCAGCCAATCCAGCACAGCGACGCTCTACCCGCCGGAAGGTTTCGGAGCACCCAAGAACCGGCAGGGTCACTCCAGTGGCGGTGGACTGACTGGGCTTCCTGAAGGGACCGAGATCTTCTCCGCCGACAACCACATCTCGGTGGCCGATGACATCTTCTACGAGCGCTTCCCCGACGAGCTCAAGGGCGCCGCGCCGCGCATCTGGTACGAGGACGGCGCGTACATGGTCGGGATGAAAGGCAAGGCCTGGACGGGTGGGGATTTCGGGCGGGTGCTGATGCAGTACGACGACCTCGCCGGCGCCGCGTCCAACAACATCGACGCACGTATCCGGGAACTCAAAGAGGACGGAATCGACAAGGAGCTGGCATTCCCCAACGCCGTTCTGGCGTTGTTCCACTACCCGGACAAGTCGTTGCGCGAGCGTGTCTTTCGCATCTACAACGAGCACATCGCCGACCTGCAGGAGCGTTCGAACGGGCACTTCTACGGCGTCGGGTTGATCAACTGGTGGGATCCAAAAGGTACCCGCAGCACGCTCGCGGAACTCAAGGCCCTGGGGCTCAAGACGTTCCTGCTTCCGCTGAACCCCGGGAAAGACGACGACGGCAACATCTACGACTACGGCGGCGCCGCCATGGACGCGGTGTGGGATGAGATCGATGAGGCCGGCCTGCCGGTCAGTCACCACATCGGCGAGACGCCGCCGAAGACGCCGTGTGAGAACAACAGTGTGGTCGTCGGCATGATGGTCAATGTCGACTCCTTCCGGGAGCAGTTCGCCAAGTATGTGTTCTCCGGAATCCTCGACCGTCACCCCCAGCTCAGGGTCGGCTGGTTCGAGGGTGGAATCGCCTGGGTGCCAACGGCTCTGCAGGACGCCCAGCACATGCTCGCTTCCTACCGGCACATGTTCAACCACCAACTGCAGCACGACGTCCGGCACTATTGGGACAACCACATGAGCGCCTCGTTCATGGTCGACCCTCTCGGGTTGCACCTGATCGACCACATCGGCGTCGACAACGTGATGTGGTCGAGTGACTACCCGCACAACGAGAGCACGTTCGGCTACTCGGAGAAGTCGCTGGCAGCAGTCGTCGACGCGGTTGGGCCCGACAACGCCGCCAAGATCGTCAGCTCCAACATCAAGAACTTCCTGGGGGTATGACCATTGACCACAACCGAACCGGCCTTCACCCAGACACCGGTCAGAACCGACGCCGACATCCCGGAGTGGCCCGACAAGTCCCGCATGTACCGGGAGATCGGTGCGCGGCTGCGGGCGACCATGAAGGACAAGGGCGTTGATGCCCTGATCCTGCTGGGCAACGGCAACGTGGTGTACGCCACCGGGGTCAGCTGGCCCCTCCTGGACGCCGGTCTGTCCCATGTGGAGCGGCCGGTGGCCGTGGTGCTGGCCGATGACGAGCATCCGCACCTGTTCATGCCGCGGCGGGAAAGTCTGATCGTCGATACCGATATCCCCGCCGACCACCTGCATGACGCCCTGTACCTCGAATTCGACGAAGGTGTGCAGCATTTCGCGCGCATCATCGGCGGGTTGATCTCCGCTGATGCCTCTGTGGCCGTCGACGAGCTGACCGGTGCCATGCGCCGGGCGTCGGCCACGATCTTCCGGGCCGGTCCGCCGTCGGACGCCGCGCAGGTGATCGGGCCCGCGAAGCTGGTCAAGACACCGGATCAGATGTCGTGCGTGCGACGGGCCTGCCGGATCACCGAACAGGCCGTGGTGGACGTGCAGAGATCGCTGGCGCCGGGGGTGCGCCAGATCGATCTGTCAGCGCAGTTCGTCCGGCGTGCCTTCGAACTCGGCGCCACGGCGAACATGCTGGAGGCCATCTGGCAGGTGATGCCCACCTCGAAAGCCGAAGGCACCTGGACCACCACGGGTGATCTCGCACTGCCGCTGCTCACCACCGAGAAGGAACTGGAAGCCGGCGACGTGCTGTGGACCGACGTCAGCATCACCTACAACGGGTACTGCTCGGACTTCGGTCGCACCTGGATCGTCGGCCAGGAACCGACTGCACGCCAACATGATCAATTCCACAAGTGGCGGTTCATCCTCGACGAGGTACTCAAGGTCACCAAGGCCGGCGCAACCTGCGGGGATCTGGCGCGGGCGGCCATTGCCGCCAACGGCGGCACCAAGCCATGGCTGCCGCACTTCTATCTCGGTCACGGTATCGGGACCAACGCGGCCGAGATGCCGATGATCGGAACGGATCTCGGCCAGGAATTCGACGACAACTTCGTGTTCCCGGCCGGGATGTTGTTGGTGCTGGAGCCGGTGGTCTGGGAGGACGGCACCGGAGGCTACCGCAGTGAGGAGATCGTGGTGATCACCGAAGACGGCTACGCGTCGTTGACCGACTATCCGTACAGTCCGTATGGAACCCGCTCATGAAGCTGGAGATCCTGCCGGACCCCAAGACGCTGCGAAGCGGCCGACGGAACCGGGCGCTGGCCCAGATGGAGGCCTACGACCTCGACATCCTGATCCTGGGCCGCCAGGCCAACGTCCGTTATGTCACCGGCGCGCCCCAACTCTGGGTCGCCGGCACCCGGCCGTTCGGGCCCATCTGCGCGGTTATCCGGGGCACCGGCGAGATCCATTTGAACAGCACCTGGGACGAGGGCATCCCCGACGAAATCGCCCACGATCACCTGTACGGTCTGGCCTGGAACCCGATGACGTTGATCGGAGTGCTCACACAGGTCACCGGCGCCGCCGAGGCCAAACGCGTCGGAACCGACGCGCTCACACCGACATTCGCGCAATTGCTGCCGATGGCTTTCCCCAATGCCGAACTGGTCGATGCCGAACCCGCGATGCGCGCCGCGCGCCGGCTCAAGACCACCGACGAGGTGCGAACCCTCACAGCGGCGCTGCGCGTCGCTGAGTCGGCGCTGGCCAGCACCGTCGCCGAGCTGAAGCCGGGAATCACCGAACAGGCGCTGGCAGGGGTGCTCTTCGAAGCCGAAGCGGCCGGCGGTGTCTGCACGCCGGCCACCCAGGACGCCGCGTGGGTCACCTCTCGTGAGGAGCCTGGCCGCCGCGCTGGCGGGGACGGCCGAGTGCAGGACGGCGACCTGGTGGCCATCGCCGCCGGGGTGCTTGCCGACGGATACGTCGGTGAAGTGGGCCGCACCTGGCCGGTGGGGGACATCGACACCGGGCGCACCCAGAAGCTCTACCGGCGCTCAGAAGAGCTGTGGGAGCGCCTGGTCGCGGCGTGCCGGCCGGGAGCGGCCGCCACCGAACTGCTCGATGCCTACGACGTGGCGGGGGAACCGCTACCGCAGATGCCGGTGGCACACGGTCTCGGGTTGGGCTTCGACCCTCCGGTGGTCTCGCCCCACCTACCTGCCACCGCCGCCGCAGAGCGCCTGGAGTGCGGCATGGTGCTGGCGGTGACCGGTTACGTCTGGGAACCGGGTCTCGGCGCGGTGTTCACCCGTGATGCGGTGCTGGTGGCCGACGACGGTCCGCGGGTCCTCACCGAAGCGCCGTCCTATACCGCGAGTTGTGGAGCGTGACCGGCGCGTACCCCCGCTGATACTCCACAAATCCCTCGAACAAGGAGTGCATGGATGGCGGAACGTCCCTCGCCCGAGGAGATCATCCTCTACGAGAAGGATCCCAAGACCAAGATCGCCACGATCACGTTCAACCGGCCCGAATTCCTCAATGCTCCCACCTCGCTGGCCCGGTTGCGTTACGCCGACGTGCTGCGTGCCGCGTCGGTGGACAACGACGTCAAGGTCGTCGTCATCCGTGGAGTCGGTGACAATCTGGGCAGCGGGGCTGACCTACCGGAGTTCATGGAAGGCGTCGACCAACCCGACAAGCGCCTTGCCGAGCTGAAACTGCAGGATCCGAGTCTGGGGGATATCAACTACCCGCCCAAGGGAACATTCCGCAATGGCTCCACGATCAGCGGGTGGTACGCCAATGTGCAGGCCGGCAACCGGCCGCTGCAAGAGCTGAAGAAGATCAGCATCGTGGAGGCCAAGGGTTACTGCTACGGCTGGCACTTCTACCAATGCGCCGATGCCGATCTCGTGATCTCCAGCGACGACGCGCTTTTCGGGCATCCCTCGTTCCGGTACTACGGCTGGGGACCGCGGATGTGGACCTGGGTGCAGATGATGGGCCTGCGCAAGTTCCAGGAGATGGTCTTCACCGGAAGGCCGTTCACCGCCGAGGACATGGAGAAGTGCAACTTCCTCAACAAGGTGGTTCCGCGCGGGCAACTCGAGGCCGAGACGCAGAAGTACGCGCTGGCATGCGCGCGGAACCGGCCGGTCGACACCGTCTTCATGCAGAAGATGTTCTTCGAGGTCTACAAACAGCATCAGGGTGAGTACATGGGTTCGCTGCTGTCGGCGTTCTTCGAATCGATGGGCAGCGGCGTGGCCAACGACGACGCCGACGATCTCGACATGGGCGAAGCCATCGACAGCGGCCTGGCCGCCGCGGTCAACGACAACGACAGCAAGTTCCCACCCGACTTCCGGCTGAGCAAGTCGAACCGCAACAAGGACTGACCCATGGCGCCGCTCGAGGGCTACACCGTGGTGGACCTGTCCAGCGGGATCGCCGGCGGCTACTGCACCAAGCTGCTCGCCGACGCGGGCGCAACGATCATCAAAGTCGAAGCGCCCGAGGGTGACCCGCTTCGGGCATGGTCGGCGTCGGGTTCGCCGGTGGACTCGATCGCCGGCGGGCCGCTGTTCAGCTTCCTGGCCGGCGGCAAGCACAGTGTGATCGCCGACGATCATCTTCTCGAGAAGCTGCTGTCCGGCGCCGACGCGGTGGTGTGGTCACCTGGGCCCGGTGTCACGCCGCAGGAGATCCGGGATCGCCACCCGCATCTGGTCGTCACCACCCTCACCCCGTTCGGCCTCGAGGGGCCCTGGAAAGACAGGGCCGCAACAGAATTCACGCTGCAGGCCTGGTCCGGTGGCGCGATGGGGCTGGGCCGAGGCTCCCAGGACAGGGCGCCGGTCCATGTCGGCGGTCAGGTCGGTGAGTGGTTGGCCGGCGCCTACGCCTCGGCGATGACCTTGGCCGCCCGAGCCGCCGGCGGCGGTCGGCTGGTCGACCTGTCCATGCTGGAAGCACAGATCACGGGCCTGACCTACTACCCGGTGACGTTCTTCGAGGTGCTGGGCCGGCCGTGGCGCACCGAGCGGCGGCCGACGGTACCCGGGGTGGCGCAGGCCTCCGACGGATTGGTGGCGCTGGGCTGCGGCACCGCCCAGCAGTGGTTCGATCTGTGCGCGATGTCCGGCCACGTCGAATGGATCGACGAGCAGTCCCCGCTGTCGATCACCGAACAAGCCAACCTGCACGCCACGGAACTCTACGAGTGGCTGGCCGGTGAGAAGGTCGACGACATCCGTGACCTCGCATCGGCGTTCCGGATCCCGAACTCGCCGGTGGGCAACGGCGCGAATGTCACCACCTTCGACCACTACCAGGAACGCGGTGTGTTCGTCCGCAACCCGCGCGACGGGTTCATCCAGCCCGGCCACCCGTACCGGTTCAGCAGGAGCGCACTGCGCGCACCGCAGCCGGCACCCCGGCTGGGGGAGCACACCGATCTTTACCGCGATCGCCGGTCCCAGCCGACGCGCGTCGAGACCCCCGGGTTGCCCTTTGCCGGGCTCCGGGTTCTCGACATGACGACGTTCTGGGCGGGGCCGTCCTGCACCCACATACTGGCGATGCTCGGCGCCGAGGTGATCCATCTCGAGTCCACCCCACGACCCGACGGAACCCGGCTGATCGCCGGGGTGGCGGTCACCGAACCGCAGTGGTGGGAGAAGTCCCCGATCTTCTCGTCGCTCAACACCAACAAACAGGGATTGACCCTCGACTTCCAGACCGAGCGCGGAAAAGAGCTGCTGCGCAAGCTCATCGCCACCTGCGACGTGGTGGTGGAGAACTTCACCCCACGGGTGATCGACCAGCTGGGCCTGGACTACGACAGTGTGCGGGCGCTGCGTGACGATGTGATCATGCTGCGGATGCCCGGCTTCGGGCTCGACGGCCCGTGGCGGGACAACCCAGCCTTCGCCTACATCATCGAAGATGCCTCCGGGCTGGCCTGGCTCACCGGTTACCCCGACCGCAACCCGTACGAGCCGTACTCCGTCGGCGACCCGAACGCCGGCATCCATGCCCTCAACGCGCTGCTGCTGGCGCTGGAACACCGGCGGCGCACCGGCGAGGGCCAACTGGTCGAGGCGGCCATGGTGGACGCGGCCCTCAACGTCGCCGCCGAGCAGGTCATCGAATACACCGCCCACGGCGCGCTGCTGCAACGCGCAGGCAATCGGGGCCCGGCGGCCGCACCGCAGAACTTCTATCTGACCGCTGACATCGACGAGTTCGGGCGCCAGGACTGCTGGGTGGCGATCGCGGTGGCCACCGATGACCAGTGGTCGGCGCTGCGGGCCGCGCTGGGCGAGCCGGAATGGGCGAAAGGCATACTGACCGCTCAGGATCGGCGCGCTCAGCACGACATGCTCGACGACGAGCTCTCGGCGTGGTGCCGCCGGCGCAGCACCGACGCCGTGGTGGAGGCACTGTGGCCCGCCGGGGTGCCGGTGGCCAAGGTGATGCAACCGCACCGCCAGACCGAGCTCGAGCAGCTCACCCACCGCGGCTTCTTCGAACCCGTCACCCATCCGGTCAACGGCACCGCACCCCACACCACACTGCCGGTTCCTGAACCGTTCGGCGTCAGTCGATTCCACCGCGAACCGGCACCCTTGCTCGGCCAGCACAACCGCCAGATCCTGGCGAGTCTCGGACTCACCGACGACGAGATCGACGCGGCCGAAGCCGACGGGGTGATCGGCACCGAACCCGCGATGGGCGGCCGTTCGAGAAAGGCCAGCAAGGCGGCACGCTGAGTGCCCACCGCGGGGGCTGATGGTGCCGGCTCTCCTCCTCGACTGCTCGTTCCCCGCAGTCGCATCGTCGCCCAGCGGGGTTGGCTACGCTGGCGTCGTGCTCGCCGACCAGAAGCGCACCGCCGCGCAACGCCGCATCATGGCGGCGACACTCGACCTGATCGTCGAGCACGGCGTCGGAGGCACCTCGCTGCAGATGATCGCCGACGCCATCGGCGTCACCAAGGCCGCGGTCTATCACCAGTTCCGCACCAAAGAAGAGATCGTCATCGCCGTCACGGCCGACGAACTCAGCCGCCTGGAGAAGGCGCTGATCGCCGCCGAAGCCGAACCCAGCCGGCCGATGGCCCGGAAGCTGTTGCTGGGCAATGTCATCGACATGACGGTGGCGCGCCGGCGCTGGGTGGCGACGCTGCAGTTCGATCCCGTGATCATCCGGCTGCTCGGCGAACACGAGCCGTTCCGCGCGTTCATGACCCGGCTGTACGCGGTTTTGCTCGACGAGGACGACGATCTGGAGGCGCGGGTATCGGCAGCGGTGTTGTCGGCGGCGATCGCCGGTGCGGTGGCCAACCCGTTGATCGCCGATGTGGACGACGACACCCTCAGAGCTGCGCTGCTGAGCCTCACCCAACGCATGCTGAACCTGCCTGTCGGAGGTGTCTAGCGTGGCAACGCCCCGTCCGCTACGTGCCGATGCCCAGCGCAGCCGGGGGCGGTTGATCGCCGCGGCCACCGAGGTGTTCCTGCGCGACGGCGCCGACGGCTCGCTCGAGGAGATCGCCCGCCGTGCAGGTGTCGGCTCGGCGACGCTGCACCGGCATTTCCCGTCGCGGTGGGAGCTCATCGATGCGGTGTTCGCCGATACCGTCCGGGAGCTGTGTGAGCGGGCCGGCGCCTACGCCCGGGAGCGGGACCCGGCGGAGGCCTTGACGCAGTGGTTACACGCGGTGGGTGAGTACTTCGCCGAAGTCCGGGGCCTGGCCGCCGCAGTGCTGCACACCGGTGGCCACGCGTCCTGCCAGGCCTGCCATCAACTGCTGGCGGAGGCGGGCGGCCCGCTTCTGGAACGGGCGATCGCCGCGGGCGCGGTGCGGTCGGAGGTCACCGTCGAGGACCTGTATGCGCTCGTCGGCGGGGTGGCGCTGGCCACCGAGCATGACCGGGCCAGCGGGCCACGACTGCGGTCGTTGGCCTTCGACGGCATCAAAGCGCGGTGACGTGGGCGGCGATGGACTCCAATCTGTCCACGCCACTGCCGAAGTCGGGTGCTACCGGCATCAAGACCACATGGTCGGCGCCGGCGTCGAGATAGCGTTTGGCAGCTGCGGCGACGGCGGCCCCCGAGCCTGCCGCGGTAATGTCCGCAGTCAGGCGCGCGCCGCCGGTGGCCCGTTCCTCGGCGGTGTAGCCCAGGCTGTCCAGTGCCCGCGCGTAGGGAAGGTCCGGCCGGCCGAAGATCTCGACGACACTGCGCTGGGCGGCGGCTCGGGCGGCCGCTTCATCGTCGTCCACATACGCCGTCAGTCCCACGATGACGAGCTTCTCGCTGCCCGTCACAGACCGGATCTCCTTAACGTACGACGGCGGAATCAAGGACGGGAACACACCGTCGGCGATCTCGTGGGCCTGGCGCACCGAGCGCCGGCCGTTGGCCGCCAGGACAGTGGGGTAATCGACCGCGGGCACGTCGAAAAGGGGGACGGGTTCGGGCATGGTCGCCACATAGCGGCGCAACTGGGCCAGGGGCTTGTGGTATTCGAGGCCCGCCAGCGGGGCCATGAAGTCGTAACCGGAGCCGAGGCCCAGGAGGAAGCGCCCGGGAAACGCCTCGGCCAGTTGATGTGAGGCAGCGTGCAGGACCATCGGCGGACGAGCCCACATCGGGGTCACCGACGTTCCGAAGGTCATGTGCTCGGTGGCGGCCAGCAGCACGGCCAGCTGTACGAAGACGTCCTTACCGCCGACACCTTCGTTCGCCCAGCCGTTGCGATAGCCCGCGGCTTCGAGCCGCCGGACCGCATCGATCTGCTGCCGCACCGGTGGGACCGCGCTCAGACCGATGCTGGGCATGGCGAACCCCACCGGGCCCAGACTGCGACGGACTGCGACGAGGTGTTGTGCGTCGAGCATGTAGACGTGCTCCTCAGGGTAAAAACGGGGCGCCACCCCACTTATGCCGATGACGCTACGTGCGGGGGTTCGGGCAGTCAAGGGGCGTAACAGAACCAATCCCTTGTGTCACGGCTAGCCGATCGGCTACTGTCGGGTGCGGGCCCCTCGTGGTGTGACGTCCGAGGACGACGGAAGTGGGTGTAGCGCAAGTGAATACCCGCGCACAATGGATCAGCTTGTGGCTGACGGCATTCTTCGGTGCCATCCTGGTCATCGCTTTCGCGACGTTCCCCGGGTTTTGGCCGCCGATGTCGCCGCAGTTGAGCGCCGACGACGTGGCGGCGTTCTACGCCGACAATTCGGCGATGATCCGGTTCTCGATGATCACGTTCAACCTCTGCGCCATCATGCTGGTGCCCTTCTTCATGGTGGTCGTCGTACAGATGAAGCGGATGGCGACGCCGAGCCATGTCTTCGCCTACAGCTACCTGGCCGCGGTCGCCACCGGGGCGACGCTGTTCGCGATCGCCGACATCTTCTGGTTGGTCGCCGCGTTCCGGCCCGAGCGCAATCCCGAATTGACCCTGCTGCTCAACGATCTGGCGTGGCTGATCTTCATCGCCCCGGTGGGGATGCTGGTGGTGCAGAATCTGTCGCTGGCCGCAGGCATCTACTTCGACACCCGCCCACAGCCGGTTTTCCCGCGCTGGGTCGCCCACCTGGCGATCGTCTGCGCGGCGGCCATGACACCAGCGGTCTGCGCCGTCGTGTTCACCTCGGGGCCACTGGCATGGAACGGCCTCATCTCGTTCTGGGGCCGGCTCGGGGCGTTCACGGTGTTCCTCGTGGTGATGTTCGTGATGCTGTGCCGCGCGATCACGCAACAGGAGATCGACGAGGCCGCGGTGCGCACCGAAAGTGTCGCGGCGTGACCACTGTCGCGCCAGGCAGGAATCTCGACCAGCTGATCTGCTGGTGGACGATTCCGGTCTTCTACAACATCTTCGGGCTCATCTTCGTTGTCCTCACCCGTGTCATGCCTCCGCCGCGCCCCGATATCACCGAAGCGCAGATGGTGGCCTTCTTCGCCGAAAACGCGTCGACCATCAAGATCGGTTTCGGCCTGCTGATGTTCTTCATCGGCTTCACCTCGGTGGCCAACGCCCTGATCGCGCTGCAGATCAAACGAATGTCGGTGTCGCCGGTGTTCGCCTACGGCTACATCGTCTCGCTCGCAGTCGGCGCCCTGCCCGGATGCCTCTTCGCGGCATTCGCGTTCCTCGCGGCGGCGTTTCGGCCCGATCGAGATCCGGCGCTCATCGCCATGCTCTACGATCTCGGGCTGCTGTCCTTCGTCGGCTCGCTGGGGTGCTTTGTGGCCCAGAACGCCGTGCTGGCGCTGGCCATCTTCCTGGACAGCAACAACGTCTTCCCGAAGTGGCTTGCCTACATGTCGATCTGGATGATCGTTACCGAACTGCTGGCCGGTCCGGTCTTCGTCTTCCGCTCCGGGCCGCTCGCGTGGAACGGCTCCATCAGCTTCTGGCTGGGCACCGCGGTCTTCGTCGTGTGGGAGTTCTGCATCATCCGCCTGCTCTATGTGGCCATCAAGAATCAGCGTCCCGGTGAAGTGATCCAAGACTGATGACGACAACGACAGCGCGCGACGAACGGCACCTGCGCGATCATCTGCCGAGTGATGTGAGCATGTGGGTGTTCGTACTCGGCGACCTGGTCATCTTCGGTGCGTGCTTCCTGATCTTCATGGTGCACCGGCACCAGGAGCGCGATCTGTTCCTGGCTTCCCAACAGCACCTGAGCCTGACGGCCGGGGTGGCGAACACCCTGGTGCTGCTGGCCAGTTCGTGGTTCGTGGCCACCAGCGTGGCGGCCACGCGCGCAGGCGAGTATCGGCGGGCGCTGCGGCTCACGTTGTGCGGTGGTGCCTGCGGTGTGCTGTTCCTGGTGATCAAGGCCTACGAGTGGACGTCGAAAGTAGCTGCCGGATATACCTTTCCGAGCAACGACTTCTTCATGTTCTACTACATGCTCACCGGTGTACATCTGTTCCACGTGGTGTTGGGTCTGGTGTTTCTCGGTGTGGTGTTCGTGGAACTGCGTATGCAGCGCCGGGTGTCCATGGTGGAAACGGGTGCGACGTACTGGCATATGGTCGATCTGCTCTGGATCGTCATCTTCGCGCTGGTGTATGTGATGAGGTGATGAGGTGACGGCGTTACGTTCGTCCACCACGGTGGTGTGGTTGGTTCTCTCGCTCATCACGGTGGTGTCCTGGTGGCTTGGCCCGGCGCGGCACGCCGGTCCGCCGGCGCCCAGCACCACCATCACCGTCGTGGTCTTGGTGCTCGGTCTTGTGAAGGCCCGGTTGATCATTCGGCACTTCATGGAGGTGCGAACCGCGCCGGTGTGGCTGCGGCTGGCCACCGACGGCTGGCTGGTCGTGCTCTGGGGCGGTGTGCTGGTGGTCTACCTCTACTGAGGCTCGAACATGCCGACGACATCGTGGGCAGCCCAGAGGCCGAGGAAGTTCGTCAGCATCCGTAGCTGTGTTCGTGCCACTTCGCTACCGCTGAACCGGGGGTCGTACCTGTCGCGCACGCCGCTGAGATCGGGTACCACCGCCGCGATGTAGGCGGGCGCGTCGAGCAGCCACGTCACGCCCATCACGGTCGCGTACAGCACCACCTGGGTATGCAGCAGTTCGAGGTCCAGCTCGGGTCCACCGGCGCGGCGGAACTCGTCGGCGAAGTGTCCCAACAGGACGTCGAGGGAGCGCTCCCAGATCTCGCTTTCGGCGCTGCACAGCGCACCCCACAGCGCCATCGCGACGTTCATCTCGCTCACGCAACCCCAGTCGAGCAAGCCGCAGGTGATGGCACCGGCGCTGCGCCAGAACCAGGCGTTGTCGACGTTGGCGTTCCAATGGCACAGCGCCACATGGTCCCTCGTCGCGGACAACGTGGTGATGATCGCGTCGTAGCGGCGGTGGATCAGCGCCACCTCCTTGGCCATCCGGCCGATGAACGCGGTGCTGCGCAGGTCGTTCGGCAGCAGACCCGGGTGGGCGCCGGCGAAGGTGCCGTACCGCGCCACCTTGTCACGCAGTTCGGCGTCTGTCACGGGTAGTCGCCGGCCGACGGTGACCCGGTCGGGGTCGAATGCAAAGCCCCTCGACACGGCAGGGCCCAGCGTGCCGGCCTTGTGCGCACCGGCCACCGCGGCCACGGCGGACAGCAGCGCCCGGTAGTGCGCCAGAGGTTCGGGCATCTGGTAGTCGAGGCACTTGTCGTAGTGCGGTTCCACCGGCCCTGTGCCGAACGGAATGCGTTCGGTGACAAGCAGTCCGGTGCCGGACTCCTGGTGATAGCCGGCAAAGAGGCTGCGCGGAACCGCCACGGGTACCGGGTGGTCGCGGCACAGGCGGGCGAACCGTACTTCGAAGTCCATCTGGGTTCGGCCGCGGTCGCGTCTGGGATTGTCGAAATCGCGGGAGAACTTGACGAACAGCTCGGTCGGCAGGCCGTTGTGGGTGTCGGCGTATTCGACGCCGAGCAGCAGTTTGCGACCGGTGCTGCCACCGCCGCATTCAGCGAACTCGGTGATCGCGGTGACCCGGTCCGCGCCGGTCAGTGCGCCGAAACGACGGAACGCATCGGTGAGGAATTCGGGTCCGCCGCGCCGGAGGTGCTCGGCGTCGGCGGGAATCGGCAGGGCGGTGCCGTCATCGGGCACCCAGCGAGATGTCACGGACAAACCCCCACGAGTGAACGCATTTGTACGCAACACGCCGACAGGATCGGTACAGACACGCTCGCTCGCGGGGGAGGGGGAAGTTACTTGAGGCAGCTGCCGCCGTCGACGGGCAGCGTGACCCCGGTGATGTAGCGGGCTTCGTCGGAGGCCAGGAACAGCACCGCGTTGGCGATGTCCTCGGGCTCGACCCAGCCGATGGGCAGGGTGTGCATCAGCTGTCCGACGACCTTCATATCGTCGGGGCCCGGGTTCTCCAGGTCGGGGCGGAAAAGCCGCATGGTGCCGTCGTTCATGAACAGCGGGGTGTTCACGTTGGTGGGGTGCACCGAATTCACCCGGATGTTCTGCGCGCCGAGCTCGACGGCGAACGTCCGCATCAGGCCCACGACACCGTGCTTGGCGGCGACGTAGTGACCGGTGTGCGGGTAGGCCTTCAACCCGCCGACCGAACTGGTCAGGATGATCGATCCGCCCCGGCCGCCGGCAAGGATATGCGGCACACCGGCTTTCACGGTCTTCCACACACCGCCGAGGTTGACGTCGATCATGTCCGACCAGTCACCCTCGCTGGTCTTGTCCAGAGTCTCGCCGCCGTTGCCGATACCGGCGTTGGCCACGATGATGTCGAGCCGGCCCAGTTGCTCGACGCCGGCGTCGACGGCGGCCTTGAGGCCGTCGAAGTCGCGGGTGTCCACCTCGGCGGTGTACACCCGCCGGTTGAGGCCCTTCACCAGATCGGCGGTCTCGGCCAGGTCCTCGGGCGTCGACAGCGGAATCCGCACGCTGTCGATCTGCTTGCAGATGTCGACGGCGATGATGTCGGCGCCCTCCTGCGCCAACCGCACGGCATGCGCGCGGCCCTGGCCGCGGGCCGCGCCGGTGATGAACGCGACCTTCCCCTCAACTCTTCCAGCCATGGGTGGTTCCTTTCGTTGATTGGGTGAGAAAACGTCAGTGGACGACGGTGGGCATCGATTCCCACCCGCGCACCGCGGTGGTGGTGGACATCTTCGCGGCGTCGTAGTCGACCTCCCAGGTGGGGAAGCGGGTCAGCACTTCCTCCAGGGCGATCCGGCCTTCGAGTCGTGCCAGCGCGTTACCCATGCAGAAGTGGGTACCGACACCGAAGGTCATGTGCTGCTTGAGTTCCCGATTGATGTCGAAGACGTCGCCGTCGGGCCCGAACCGGCGGTGGTCGCGGTTGGCGGCGCCGATCAGCAGCAGGATCGCGCTTCCTTGCGGCACCGTCTGCCCGTAGAACTCGACGTCACGAGTGACATAACGCGCCAACTGCAGCGCCGGCGGTTCGAACCGCAACAGCTCCTCGATGGCCTGCGGCAGCAGTGTGCGGTCCTCGACGAGCTGACGGCGCTGGTCGGGATGTTCTGCCAGAACCTTTCCGGCCCAACCGATCAGCCGGGTGGTGGTCTCACTGCCGGCGGTGGAGATCACGGTCAGGTACAGCAGCAGTTCATCGCGGCGCAGCGTGCGCCGGGTGCCGGTCTCATCGGTGAACTCCGCGTTGAGCAGTTCGGTCATGATGTCGTCGGACGGGTGCTTGGAGCGGAAATCGATGTAGTCGGCGAACACCTCCCCGGTGGCGAAACTGTCCATCCGCTCGGTCTTGAGTGTGGCCTCGCCGTGATCCACCACATTCTTCTGATCGGCCTCGGGGATACCGAGCAGCATGCCGATGACCCGCATCGGCATCTCGGCGCCGAGGTCCTGTACGAAGTCGAAGCGGCCGGTATCGGCACAGGCGTCCAGGCAGCGGGCGGTGAACTCACGGATCCGCGGTTCCAGCGCCATCACCTTGCGCGGGGTGAACATCCGCGACAGCAAGTTGCGGTGGATATTGTGGACCGGGGGATCCTCGAAGATCAGTGTCCCAGAGGGGATCTCCATACCGGACTTGATGATCTCCAGCACCGCTCCGCGGGCCGAACTGAACGTGGCGTGGTCGAACGCCGCGGAGTTGACGTCGTCGAAGCGGCTCACCGCGTAGAAGTCGTGCTCGGGGTTGTAGTAGAGCGGCGCCTCCTCCCGGATCCGCTTGAACATGGGATACGGGTTGGCGTTGAGCTCCAGGTCGTAGGGGTCGTAGCGGATGTCGGATGCGGTACTGGCGGTCACGGTGGTCACTGGCCTTTGGCAGTGGGCCGCGCAGTGAACTCGATGTGGATGTCGGTCAGACCCCGGACGATGAACGTCGGCTCGTAGGTGAAGCGCCGGGCGTCGGCGGGACCGTGCTTCTCATCGGAGATGCGGAAGTCATCGAGTCGATCGAGCAGCCGTTCGACGGTGACCCTGCCCTCCACCCGGGCCAGCGGACCCCCTGGGCACGAGTGGTTTCCGCGCCCGAATGCCAGGTGTTCCCGGACATTCGGCCGGTCGACCTTCAACTCGTGGGGATTGTCGAATTTGCGGGGATCGCGGTTGAGGCCGCCGGGGCACAGCATGATGGTGGTGCCCGCCGGGATCTCGACGCCCCCGATCTCGGTGGACCTGGTGGCGAGCCGGAAGGCGCTCTTGACCGGGCTCTCCAGTCGCAGCATCTCCTCGACGAAGCTGGGGATCTTGCTGCGGTCGGCCCGCAGTGCCGTCACCACGTCGGGTTGTTCGGCGAACACCCGGATGATGGCGCACAGCAGTTTGGTGGTGGTGTGCTGACCGGCGGCGAACAGGAACGTCGCGCTCTTGACCACGTCGTCGATCTCGGGGGTGTCACCCTCGGGGTACAACGCTGTGGCCAGCCCCGTCAGGATGTCCTCGCGCGGGGTGTCGCGGCGCTCCTGCAGATAGTTGGCGAACTTGTCGTCCAGCCAGGCAAGTGGGTTGTGCGCCAACGGTTCATGGTCCAGTGCCCCCACCCGCATTCCTTCCCGCGGGGTGGCCAGTACGTCGCGGAAGGTGTCGCGGTCCTCCACCGGCACGCCCAGGAGGTCGGTGATCACCAACATCGAGAAGGGACTGGCGTAGTCGGTGAGGAACTCGCAGTGGCCTTTGTCGATGAACTCGTCGATGGTCTCGTCGGCCAGCCGCCACATGAACTCCTCGTTCTCCTTGAGCCGCTTGGGCGTCAGGAGCCGGTTGAGCAGCGATCGCGCGCGTCCGTGCTGCGGGGGATCCATCGTCACCATGTGTTCGCTCATCGGCAGCTCGGCGCGATGCGCCTCCAGCTGCTCGGTGATGTCGTCGCCCTCCGGGGTGAACGGCAGCGGGGGGAACGGACCGCCGACGGCGATCGCCGACGAGAACAGGGCCGGGTCCTTGTAGACGACGCTGGCTTCGTCGTGGCCCGTGACCGCGACGACGCCATACGGCCCCACCTTCAGCACCGGGCATTTCGACCGCAGGTGATCGAAGTACGGATACGGGTCCGGGACCAGCGACGGGTCGGTGAAGAAGTCGAGGGAGTCGTAATCGGGCATTTCGCAATCAGAGGGCAATGTCACGAAGTCTCCTGAACGGGCTGACAGGTGCTGAGCACCTGCTTAGCATGTGGTCTGGCGCACGGTCAAGGATCGGCAATGTGGCGATACGATGGCATGCGACGAAAGGGCAGGTAGGCAGTGCAGACAGCGGCATCGGCCGACGACGCGGGGGGAACTGATGACCTCACCTCGTAGACTCGGCGCTCCCGACGCGAAGAACCGGATCGTCCTCCTCGATGCCGCAGAGCAATTGATGCGTGACGAGGGCTATGCCGCGGTGACCTCGCGCCGGATCGCCGAGAAGGCCGGCCTGAAACCCCAGCTGGTGCATTACTACTTCCGCACCATGGATGATCTGTTCCTCGAGATGTTCCGCCGCCGGGCCGAGCAGATGCTGCACTATCACCAGCTGGCCCTGACATCACCGCAACCGCTGTGGGCGTTGTGGGAGCTCACCACCGAGCCGGCGGGTACGGCGCTGACCATGGAGTTCATCGCTCTTGCCAACCACCGCAAGGCGCTTCGTGCCGAGATCGCCAGGTACGCCGCGATGTTTCGAACCGAGCAGATCAAAGCGCTCACCAGTGCGATGGAACGCTACGAAGTCGACTTCGAGGAGTTCTCACCCACGGTGTTGATGGTGCTCATGACGGGGGCCACGCAGGCGCTGGTGCAGGAGCAGATGCTCGACATGACCATCGGCCACCAGGAGACGCTGCGGTTCGCCGAGAAGTGGCTGACCTACCTCGAGGGTGAACGCAAACCGGAGTCGAGCGTCCGCGCGCTGGCCCGGGCCAAGTCCTAGCGATTTCGGCGCGCTGGTAACCGCTCAGCGGTTACCAGCGCGCCGAAATCACTTCTTCATGACCTTGTCCGCGGCGGCCCAGTGCTCATCGGAGACCCACAGCCGGGCGAACGCGCCGATGGCTTCGGCGGGGCCGGCGCCGTCGAGCACCCGCTTGATCTCGCCGGCGGGCCGGTTGGCCAGGGACCGCGCGAGCAGCCGCCAGCCTTCCTCGAACGTGGCGCGGGGCAGCACCCGATCCACCAGACCGGCGCGTTCGGCCTCGGCGGCGGTCAGGATCGTGCCGCTGCCGGCCAGCATCAGCGCCCGCCCGCGCCCGACGAGCGCCGCAAGACGTTCGGCCCCGCCCCAGGCCGGCATGATCTCCAGCGCCACCTGGTTGAAGCCGATCTTGATGTCGTCGGCGGCGATGCGGATATCGGCGGCCACCGCCACCTCGGCGCCACCGCCGAGTGCATGACCGTTCAGGGCGGCGATGACCGGAGCGGGGAAACCGGCGATCCGGTCGCACACCGACCGCATGCGTTCGGCCATCGCGGCGGCAGCCTCTTCGGTGCGCAGTGTCGCGAGTTGTTTGAGATCGCCCCCGGAGACGAACGCGCGGTCGCCGCCGCCCCGAATCACCAGCGCCAGGGCGCCTTTGGCTCGGTCAAGGGCGTCGTCGAGCTGATCCATGGTCAGCGGGGCGATGGCGTTGCGGGCCTCTGGCCGGTTGATCGTGATGACCGCCAGACCGTCCTCGAACTCCAGTTCAACCACTGGTTCTCCCATACTGGTATTGGCATTCTCCGATCAGGAGAATAACATCGCGGAACGGTTCCCCCGCCTACGCCAGGAGCTTTCCCCGATGCGCGAAATCCCGGTCGAACTGCGCGAACGGTATCTCACGCGGGGGTGGTGGACGCCCGATACGCTGGGCGATCTGCTGGCCGCGGGACTGGCGGCAGCGCCCGACGCCGAGTTCTGCGTGCATTCGGCGGTGCGGCCGTACCGGGGCACGTTCGCCGATGTCGAGTTGACGGCCCGGCGACTGGCCGCTGGTCTTCGGGACCGCGGTGTGGGCCCCGGCGATGTCATCGCCGTGCAACTGCCGAATTGGATGGAAGCCGCTGCGACCTTCTGGGCGTCGGCATTGCTCGGCGCGGTGGTGGTTCCGATCGTGCACTTCTACGGCCGCAAGGAATTGACCCACATCTTCGCCGACGCCCAGCCGGCCGTGTACATCACCGCCGAGCGTTTCGGCCGGATGGAGTTCGACGCCGAAGTGGCGGAGAACATTTCGGTGGTCGGCGTGGTGGGCGCCCGGTCGATGGTCAGGGGCGAGGGGCGAACCCGGGCGGGGAGCCGAACCGATGAGCCCTGCGACTTCGACGCCCTGCTGGCCGACGAACCACTGCGCGGTGTGCACGGCTGCGATCCCGGCCGGCCGGCGTTGATCGCCTACACCTCGGGCACCACCCGCGCGCCGAAAGGTGTGGTGCACAGCCACTACAGCCTGGTTCACGAGACCCGGCAGCTGGCCGCGCTGTACCCGGCGGACCGCGGCGCCCAACTGACCGCGGCGCCGGTCGGGCATTTCATCGGCATGCTCAACGCACTGCTGATCCCGGTGCTCGACGGGGCCCCGATCCAGATGGCCGATGTCTGGGATCCGGCACGCGTACTCGCCTTGATGGAATCCGACGGGCTCACCGTCGGCGGGGGAGCGACGTACTTCATCACCAGCCTGCTCGACCATCCTGATTTCCGGCCCGCTCACCTGCCCCACATGAGGTACGCCGGCCTCGGCGGGTCGTCGGTCCCGGCTGCGGTCACCCGGCGGCTGGCCGACCTCGGTGTCATCGTCTACCGCTCCTACGGCAGTACCGAGCATCCGTCGATCACGGGTTCGCACCACAGCGCGCCGGAAGCAAAGCGGCTCTACACCGACGGATGTGCGCTGCCCGGGGTGGAGCTGCGGCTGGCCGCGGACGGCGAGATCCTCTCGCGCGGGCCCGACCTGTGCCTCGGCTACACCGATGCGGCGTTGACGGCCAAGGCTTTTGATGCCGACGGGTGGTACCACACCGGTGACATCGGGATGCTCGACGACGACGGTTATCTGACCATCACCGACCGCAAGTCCGACATCATCATCCGCGGCGGTGAGAACATCAGCGCTCTCGAGGTCGAAGACCTGCTGTTGTCGCTGGCCGGGGTGGCAGAGGCCGCCGTGGTGGCCGTGCCGGACGACCGGCTGGGTGAACGGGCCGCGGCCGTGGTGCGGTTGCTGCCGGGCCGGCCGGCGCCGAGCCTCGACGACGTGCGGACCCATCTCGCGACCTGCGGGCTGGCCCGCCAGAAGTGGCCCGAGTACGTGCATTCCGTCCCCGAGGGCCAGGACTTCCCGCGGACCCCGAGCGGCAAGGTGCAGAAGTACCTGGTGCGTCGCTCACTCGAAGCGGAACGGAATTCGACCCCTCGGGGCGATTGCCACTAGGCCACTGTGAGAATATGATTCTCACGAACTGGAAGGGAGAATTCCATGGGGCAACTGTCGCACCGAGTCGACATTCCGTTTCCGCTGTTCGATGCGGACAACCACCTGTATGAGCCGCCGGAGGCGATGACCAAGTTCCTGCCCAAGGAATACAAGGACGTCGTCCAGTACGTCGAGGTCAACGGCCGCACGAAGATCGCGCTCAAAGGCCAGATCAGCAACTACATCCCGAATCCCACCTTCTCGGTGGTCGCCAAGCCGGGCGCCTGGGAGGAATACTTCAAATACGGCAACCCCGACGGCAAGAGCAAGCGTGAGCTGTTCGGCGAGCCCATGAAAGCCATCCCGGCGTTCTTCGAGCCCGAACCGCGAATCAAGGTCATGGACGAGCTCGGTGTCGACCGCAGCCTGATGTTCCCGACGCTGGCCAGCCTGATCGAGGAACGCCTGTCCGATGATCCGGTGGCCATCCACGTTCTGATCCACTCGCTCAACCAGTGGCTCGACGAGGTGTGGGGCTTCAACTACCAGAACCGCATCTTCACCACGCCGGTGATCACGCTGCCGATCGTAGAGAAGGCCATCGAGGAGCTGGAGTGGGCCGTCGCCCGCGGGGCCCGCGCCATCCTGATCCGTCCGGCGCCGGTGCCCGGCTTCCGCGGCCCGCGCTCGTTCGCGCTGCCCGAATTCGACCCGTTCTGGGAGCGCTGCGTCGCGCACGACGTGTTCGTCGGCATGCACTCCTCCGACAGTGGGTACTCGCGCTACACCTCGGAGTGGGATGGCGGCGCACAGGAGATGCTGCCGTTCCAGACCAACGCCATGTCGATCCTCAACGAGTGGCGCCCGATCCAGGATGCGGTGGCGTCCTGGGTGATTCACGGTGCGCTGTTCCGGCATCCGAAGCTGAAGGTGGGCATCGTCGAAGCCGGCTCGAAGTGGATGTTCCCCCTGCTGGACTCGATGGCCGAGGTCTGGAAGAAAGCCCCCGAGGCCTTCCTGGGGAACCCGATGGAGGAGATCAAGAACCGTATCTACGTCAGCCCCTTCTACGAAGAGGGCATCGACGACCTGATCAACCTGATCGGCGTCGACCAGGTGCTCTACGGTTCGGACTGGCCGCACCCGGAGGGGTTGGCCGAGCCCACTCACTACGTGACCGCGCTCGATCACCTGTCCGTCGAGGACCAGGCCAAGATCATGGGCGGCAACCTGGGTCGCCTCGTCACCACCTGATCTTCGAGAGTGGCATTCGCAGCACGTTGGCAGACCATCCCCGAGATGGTCTCGAGTGTCGGCGACCGCTTCGGTGATGCCGAAGCGGTCGTCGACGGGCCATTGCGGCTGAGCTATGTCGAACTGGCCGACCGGGTCCGCCGGGCCGCGGGCGCCGTCGCCGGACTCGGCGTCGACAAAGGCGACCGGATCGCCATCTGGGCGCCCAATTCCGCGCACTGGTTGATCGCCGCATTCGGGGCGCTCACCGCCGGCGCGGTGGTGGTGCCGGTGAACACCCGGTTCAAACCCGACGAGGCCGGCGACATCATCGGCCGCAGCGGCGCCAAGGCGGTGCTCGTCCAGGACGGGTTTCTCGGACAGGATTTCGCCGCACCCGCAGGGGTACCGGCGATCGACCTCACGTCGGGATTCCTCGAGGACGGCGCACCGTTCACGCGGCGGCCCCAGGACTGGTTGGCCGGTACTGATATCGCCGACATCATCTACACCTCGGGCACCACAGGTCGGCCCAAAGGCGTGATGATGAACCACCTCCAGACCTTGCGGCTGTACGAGGAGTGGTGCGACCTCGCCGACCTGCGCGAAGGCGACCGGTACCTCATCGTCAACCCGTTCTTCCACACCTTCGGTTACAAGGCCGGCTGTATCGCCTCCCTGATCCGGGGCGCCACCATCCTGCCCGTGCCGGTCTTCGACGCCCAGCGGGTGGTGGAACTCATTGCGACAGAACAGATCACGATGCTTCCCGGCCCGCCGACGCTCTATCACTCCCTGTTGGCGGTACCCGACAAGTCCAAGCTGTCCACGCTGCGGGCCGGTGTCACCGGAGCCGCCGACATTCCGGTGGAGTTGATCCGGCGGGTGCACGAGGAGCTGCCGTTCCAGACGCTGGCCACGGGTTACGGGCTCACCGAGTGCGGCACCGCGACGCTGTCGCGGCCCGGAGATTCCTTCACCGATATCGCCACGACGGTGGGCACGCCGTGCGACGGTATCGAGGTGCGGATCGCCGAGGACGGGGAAGTGCTGGTTCGTGGGTACAGCGTGATGCAGGGCTATTTCGACGATCCGGTTGCCACCACCGAGGCGATCGACGCCGAAGGTTGGCTACACACCGGGGATCTCGGTGTGTTCACCGACAGCGGCCGCCTGCAGATCGTCGGGCGCAAGAAGGACATGTTCATCGTCGGCGGGTTCAACGCCTATCCGGCCGAGATCGAAGGATTTCTGCTCGAACACCCCGCCATCGCCCAGGTGGCGGTGATCGGAGTCCCCGATGAGCGACTGGGACAGGTGGGCCGGGCCTTCGTTGTGCTGAAAACCGGCGGTGCCGAGCTGACCGAAACCGATCTGATCGCCTGGAGCAAGCAGCGGATGGCGGGCTACAAGGTGCCGCGCTCGGTCGTTTTCCTCGACGAGCTGCCGCTCAACGCCACCGGGAAGGTGATGAAGGACCGGCTCCGGTGAACGTCGCTGACGTCTACGAACATCACTCGCTGGTGATCGCGTCGGACTATCGGATACCCGACCCGTCGCGGGTCGGCCCCTTGATGGAACGCCGCAAGGACGCGTTGGCCGCGCTGGGTGCCCACCATGTGCTGGTGTACCGGTCCACCCAGGAGGTGGGCCGGGTGTTGGTGATGATCGGGGTACACAGCCGCGAGCCGGTCGTCGACCTGATGCGCTCGCACGTGTTCCTCGACTGGTTCGACGCGGTGGGCGTGGAGGACATTCCCGCGGTCTTCGCCGGTGAGATCGTCGAGCGGTTCGATCTGACCGATCCCGCCGATCAGCCCCTACCGCCCGGGGTGGTGGTCTCGGCCATCGTGACCGTTGACGACATCGACGTGCTGCTGGCCGAATTGCGGCGTGCGCAGAGCAGATTCAGATCCGCGGGCATCAGGAAGGTCTGGGTGTTCCACGCGTTCGACGAAGCCCAGGAGGTGCTGATCCTGCAGGAGATCGTGGACGAGGACAGCGCGCGCCGCTGGATCGAGCATCCCGACGCGGCGGCGGAGTGGATGAGCCACGCCGGCATCGGGGTGTACCCGCCGCTGTTCGTCGGCGAGTTCGACTCGATGGTGCGCCTCGATCCCGCCGGTCACATCGACGAGGCGAACTGACGAGAGCGCCTGGATGTTTGTCTGCCTCTGCGTCGGTGTCACCAGCCAAGCGGTGGCAGCGGCGGTGGCAGCCGGCGCCACGACGTGCAACGAGGTGGCCGACAAGTGCGGCGCCGGCGCGGATTGCGGTCGGTGCCGCCGTTCGATCCGGGCGATCATCGACAGCGGCCGCTGCGAGAAACCGGACTGCTAGACGGGTTTGAACTCCGAGATCAACCAGCGCCCGTCGACCTTGGTCAGATGCACCAGCACGCTGCTGTTGGCCAGCGTGGGGTCGGGGCGGTCGGTGCTGGTGGTGGTCTGGTTGACGAACACCAACACCGTTGCCGTGTCGGGCTGGATGTCGGACACCGCAGCGCGGACCACGTTCGCCGTGGTCTGCACCTTCTTCTGCGCCGCCGCGGGCTTGACGATCTGATCAGTGAACTGCGTGTAGTACGTGAGGAATTCACCTGTCAGATGGGATTTCGCAGCGGCCAGGTCCGCGTCGAGAGTGTCCGGCTTGTAGGACAGCAACGCCACGGTGCCGTCCTGCGCCGCTTGTAATGCCGTCTGGGCCGCGTCCGGTCCGGTGGCCTGCGCCGGACGGTACTGCGCGAAATACAGCCAGGCGGCCACCGATGCCGACGCCACCAGCAACACCCCCAGGACCGCAATCCCCAATGCCGCCGACGGTGCCCGGCGCCGGGTGACGGGTGCGGGCGGCTCATCGGAGCCGTCGTCGTCCACAGCCTCTGCTCCGCTGTCGTCGCGCGAGTCGCTCACCTCGTCAGTATCGGCCTCGGCGTCATGGCCGGTGACCTCGGTCCCGTCGAGGTCGTCGTCGACGACATCGACCGCGCCGGAGTGCGATTTCTGGTCAGTGCTCACGGTACGAACTCGACTTTCGCCATCTTGATCTGATCGCCCACCCGGCTGACGGTCACGCTCAACCGCCAGATCCGCGGATTGGGTTGCTTGCTCACCGAATTGGCGACTTGAGAGGTGGCGGCCACCAACACGATCGCCGAATCATCGGTCATCGTTTCGACAGCGGTGGCGTTCACCGTGGCCGTCGTGACGACCTGGGACTCCTTCATCACGGTCAGGAAGTCTCCTGTGCTGCTGGCGAAATCGTCGTGGAACTCACCGGTGGTGCTGTCGATGACCCGCTGGATGTCGGACTGGGCGTTGTTGAAATCCAGCGACATCAGGTTCACCACACCCTGCTGGGCCGCGGCGGCGAATTCGCTCCGCTGTTCGTGATAGCGGTCCATCGTGCGGGCCTGGTACAGGAAGAAGGCGCTCATCGCGATCAGTGCCAGAACCGCGATACCCGCCACGGATTCGGCGACCGTCCGCACGGCCGCTGCGGTGACCCGGCGTCGCGCCGGGCGGGCTCCGTCCTCGTGGGACACGTCCTCGTCGGACACGTCCTCGTCGGACCCGTCTTCATCGGAAAGGTCTGCGTGGGTCTCGGGGTCGTCGTTGTCGGAGGTGCGGCGTTCACGCAACTGCTCGGCACGGGCACGGGCGGCAGCGGCGGCCGCTTCGGCTTCGGCGGCCTCGGCTTCGGCGAGCTCGGCGAGACGCAACGTTTCGGCGGAGTCGGTGGTGGTCTCGCTCATGGACGCGCCGAGGTCGCGGCGGAGGGCAGCTCGCGGTGCCGACGAGACACGCAGCGCGGCATCAAGACCTCCGATTCGTCGGTGAAGAAGTGAGAATGACGTTACTCCCTCTGAGTTCAAGCGAACCATATCGCATCGGCAACAGGAGAGAAAAACAAGATTCTGCCTGCGGAAATGACGTTTTCATTTCTGACCGGTCCCGCACCGTCCGCCGCGGGTGTGTGCGCTGCGTCACGAGAATGGCCTGCTTGGGCGGGAAAGTCAACGGTGTGGACCGACAGCGGCGAAAAACGACATCGGCCGCCCGAGCAGCAGCTCGGACGGCCGATGTTGATGGATACGACTAGACGCTGTGCTCGTCCGCCACCGTCAAGGCGGCGTCGAGGGCGCGCAGGCCCTCGGCCACCTCGGCGTCGGTGATGTTGCACGCCGGCACCGCATGAATCCGGTTGAAGTTCGCGAACGGCAGCAGGCCGTTGGCCTTGCACGCCGCGATCGTCGCGTTCATACCCGGGCTGGAGCCGCCGTACGGTGCCAGCGGTTCACGCGTGGCCTGGTTGGCCACCAGCTCGATCGCCCAGAACACGCCCAGCCCGCGGACCTCGCCGACGGAGCGGTGCTTGGCGGCCAGCTCACGCAGGCCGGGGCCGAGCACGTCGTTTCCGATGCGCTTGGCGTTGGCGACCATGCCCTCGTCCTCCATCGCGTTGATGGTGGCCACGGCAGCGGCGCAGGCCAGCGGGTGACCCGAGTAGGTGAGCCCACCCGGGTAGGCGCGGTCGGCGAAGGTCGCGGCGATTTTCTCGCTGATCGCCACACCACCCAGCGGCACGTACCCGGAGGTGACACCCTTGGCGAACGTCATCAGATCCGGGGTCACACCGAAGTTCTGGATGGCGAACCATTCACCGGTGCGGCCGAACCCAGCCATCACCTCATCGGCGATGAACACGATGCCGTACTTGTCGCAGATCTCCCGGACCCCGGCCATGTAACCCGGCGGGGGCACCATGATGCCCGCGGTGCCCGGCACCGACTCGAGGATGATCGCGGCGAACGACGTCGCGCCCTCGTGCTGGATCAGCCGCTCCAGGTACTCCAGCGCGCGCTGCGATTCCTGTTCGTCGGTCTCGGCGTAGAACGACGAGCGGTACAGGAACGGCCCGTTGAAGTGCACGACGCCGCTGCTGGCGTAATCGTTGGCGTAGCGCCGCGGGTCACCGGTCAGGTTGATCGCCGTGTCGGTGCCGCCGTGGTACGAGCGGTACCGCGAGAGCACCTTGTAGCGGCCGGTGTGCAGACGGGCCATCCGGACCGCGTGCTCGACGGCATCGGCGCCACCGTTGGTGAAGAACACCCGGTTCAGATCGCCGGGAGTGCGCTCGGCGATCAGCCGAGCGGCCTCCGAGCGTGCGGCGTTGACGTGCTGCGGTGCGATGGTGCACAGCTTCGCGGCCTGCTCGGCGATGGCCGACACCACCTTCGGATGCTGATGCCCGATGTTGGTGAACACCAGCTGCCCGGAGAAATCGAGCAGCTTGTTGCCGTCGCCGTCCCAGACGTACTGGCCGTCGGACGCGATGATCGTCATCGGTTTGATCTGCGCCTGCGCCGACCACGAGTGGAAGACGTGCTGACGATCCAACTCGTAGGCGCGGGCGCCTTCTGCGATGGCGGTGTCCAGGTCCTGCCCGGAGGGCAGGATGTGTGCGCTTACAGATGTCATGGGTGCGATTGTCCCTTGGTCAGCTGTTCTGCGGGAAGCCGAGGTTGATACCGCCGTGGCTCGGGTCGAGCCAGCGGGTGGTGACCACCTTGCCGCGGGTGAAGAAGTGCACGCCTTCGGTGCCGTGGGCATGGGTGTCGCCGAACAGCGAGGCCTTCCAGCCGCCGAAGCTGTAGTAGGCGGTGGGAACCGGGATCGGGACGTTGATGCCGACCATGCCGACCTCGACCTCGTTCTGGAACCGCCGTGCTGCGCCGCCGTCGTTGGTGAAGATCGCGGTGCCGTTGCCGTAGGGATTGCTGTTGATCAGCTCGAGGGCGTCGTCGTAGGTGTCCACCCGCACCACGGACAGCACCGGGCCGAAGATCTCGTCGGTGTAGACGCTCATCTCGGGGGTGACGTTGTCCAGCAGGGTCGGGCCCAGCCAGAACCCGTCAGCCCCACCGTCGACCTTCGGGTTGCGTCCGTCCACGACGACGGTGGCGCCGTCGGCCTCGCCGGCGTCGATGTAGGAGGCCACCTTGTCGCGGTGCGCCTTGGTCACCAGCGGGCCCATATCCGAGTCCTTGGTGCCATCACCGGTCTTGAGGGTGTGGGCACGCTCTTTGATCTTCGCGACGAGTTCGTCGGCGATGGGGCCGACGGCCACGGCCGCGGAGATGGCCATGCAGCGCTCGCCCGCCGAACCGAAACCGGCGTTGATCATGGCGTCGGCGGCCAGGTCCAGATCGGCATCGGGCAGGATCACGGCGTGGTTCTTGGCGCCGCCGAGGGCCTGGACGCGCTTGCCGTGGGCGGTGCCGGTGGCGTAGACGTACTCGGCGATCGGGGTGGAGCCGACAAAGCTGATGGAGCGCACCTTCTTGTTGGTGAGCAGCTCGTCGACGGCCACCTTGTCACCCTGCAGGACGTTGAACACCCCGGCGGGCAGGCCGGCCTCGGTCCACAACTGAGCGATCCACAGCGCGGCCGACGGGTCCTTCTCCGACGGCTTGAGCACGACGGTGTTGCCCGCGGCGATGGCGATTGGGAAGAACCACATGGGCACCATGGCCGGGAAGTTGAAGGGCGAGATGATGCCGACGACACCGAGCGGCTGACGGATCGAGGCCACGTCGACGTTGGTGGACGCGTTCTCCGTCATACCGCCTTTGAGCAGATGCGGGATGCCGCAAGCGAACTCGACGACTTCCTGGCCGCGGCTGACCTCGCCGAGGGCGTCGGAGAGCACCTTGCCGTGCTCACTGGTGATGATGGCGGCGAGCTCGTCCTTGCGGGCGTTGAGCAGCTCGCGGAACGCGAAGATGATCTGGCTGCGCTTGGCCAGCGAGGTGTCGCGCCAGGCGGGGAACGCCGCGGCGGCGGCATCGATGACGGCGCGGGCATCCTCGACGGTTGCCAGGGCCACTTCGCCGGTCACCACACCGGTGGCCGGGTTGGTCACGGGAGCCGTGCGCTCACCGCTGCCGGCGAAGCTCTTGCCCTCGGCCCAGTGGGCGATGGTGGTTACCTTGCTGAGTGTCGCAGTCACAACTGTCCTTCGTGTCGGTTGGAGCGGTGACTCCAGTGTCTGTTGTCGGAGGTGGGTGCAGCCCCGACGAACTGTCTCGATGAGGCGCGAAGACTTTACGATGTGTCAATGACGCTGACGATCGGCCAGATACTCGACCTGCCGGTCATACAAGCCGGGGTGCCCGAGGTGTTCGGAGCTACCCCCGAGGTGCTGGACCGCCCGGTGCGATGGGTACACGTCAGCGACCTAGCCGACCTGTCGAACCTGCTCGAGGGTGGCGAACTGGTGCTCACCACCGGCGCCGCACTGACCGATCCGGGATACCTGTCGCGGCTGGCTGCAGCCGGGGCGGTCGGCGTTGTCGTCGAACTGGGGCTGCACATCGCCGAGATCCCCGCCGGCGTCGCGGCGCTGGGGGACGAGCTGCCCCTGCCGGTGATCGCGCTGCACCAGGAGGTCCGCTTCGTCGAGGTCACCGAGGAGGTACACCGCCGCATCGTCGCCGAGCAGTACGCCGAGGTGGACTACGCCCGCCGCGTCCACGAAGCGTTCACCGCCCTGAGCATGCGTCGCGCCGCCGTCGACGACATCGTGGCGGCGTGCGCCGACATGCTGGACACACCCGTCGTCCTGGAAGACCTCAACCGGCAGGTGCTGGCGTTCGCGTCCCATGGCGTGCGAACGGCCGAGCTGCTCGCGGACTGGGACCGCCGCTCGCGCCTGGCGGACACCTCCGGCGGCTGGCTGGTCCGCTCGGTCGGGCCTTACCGACAGGAGTGGGGCAGGTTGATCGCGCCCCGGCTGGCGCCCGGCGACACCCGCGCGGCGATGACCGTCGAGCGTGCGGCGCAGGCGCTGGCCCTGCACCACATGGCCGAGCAGGGCCGGACCTCGCTGGAATTGCGGGCACAGAGCGGGCTGGTGGACGACCTGCGTGCGCATCGGGTTCGCGACGAAGCCGAGGCGACCTCCCGCGCGCATGCGCTGGGACTGCGGCCGGCATTGACCTATGTACCGATCACCCTGCGCCCGTTGGAAACTCGGAGTAACGATCAGGTGCTGATGCAGCAGCGCCGCGCCGGCACCCTTGATGCGGTGGTGCACGCGATCCGCGCCGACGGCCATACGGTGCTGACGTCGAGCCGTGAGGACGGCCAGATCGACCTGTTGCTCGCGCTGCGTCATGGTGGTTCGCTCACCCGGGTCTGCGGGCACATCCGCCGGGTTGTCACCCGCATCGACGGCGTCTCCGAATGCTTCATCGGGGTGGGCCCGGAATCCAGCCGACTCGTCGACGCCGCCGACGGGCTGGCTGAATCGGTGTACGTGGCCGAGGTGGCCTCGAACCTGCCCCGCGGGCCGGACGGGGCCTCCGAGCGCCCGTTCTACCGCGCGGCCGACGTGCGGCTGCGTGGGCTCGTCGCTCTGATCCGCAGCGACCCGCGCGTCCAGGCGTTCGCCGAGACCGAGTTGCGCGGCGTCCTGGAGCATCGCGCCAAACACGGTGAGGAGGCGTTCGGGCTGCTGCGGGTGTTCCTCGAGTGCGGCGGCAACAAGACCGAGGTTGCCGGACGGCTGCATCTGTCGCGGCCCACCCTCTACGCCCGGTTGGCGGCGCTGCAGCGACTGCTCGGCGTCGACCTCGACGATGCGGAATCCCGCACGTCACTGCATGTTGCGATGTTGGTGCTCGACCGCAGCGGCCCGACACAGGTGTGACGCGCGCGGCTTCGACAGTCAAACCGGCACGGGTGTGCTGGGATTGGCGGGTGCCGGACGAGCCCGTGGAACCCGTGAATCCGTCAGCCGAGCCCGCGGTCACCGCCCGCGGGATCCGGATGACCGGGCCGTGGGGACCGGTGTACGGACCCATCGACCTGGACATCGAACAGGGCGGCGTGACCGTCCTGGTGTGCCCGGCCGGCACCGCCCGGACCGCGTTGCTGATGACGCTCGCGGGACGGATGCGTCCGGTCGCGGGGGAGTTGACGGTCTTCGGGCGTACCAAGGCCACGCAGATCTTCGCTGTCTCGGCGCTGGCGGGCATCGACGAGCTCGACACCGTGGCCGAGTCGGTGACAGTGCGCGACGTGCTCACCGAGCAGCTGCGGTGGGACGCGCCCTGGTACAAGCTGATTCGCCGCGCCGGTGAGGACGACCTGCACCGCATCTGCGGGGCGGTGTTCGGCGACCTGCCGCTGCCACCGCTGGGCGAATACGTCGACGAGCTCACCGAACTCGACGGCCTGCTGCTGCGGATCGCATTGGCCAACACCGCCCGGCCACCGCTGCTGGTGGTCGGCGATCTCGATCAGGTCAGCAGCGACTCGAGTCGCGAGCTGCTGGTGCAGCGCCTTGTCGCACTCGGTCTGGAACAGACGGTGATCACCGCGACGGTCAACGGGGTGCCCGGCCACGACGTTCGTGACCACGTCGACGTGCCCAACATGACGCGCGCGGAACTCGTTACCCAAGAGGAGAAGTAGACGTGTTGGCCGGGATGTCGCTGGGCACCGATCTCAAGAAGTACTCGCGCGGCGCGCTGCCGCGCATCGCGCTGATCACCATCATCGTGATGCCGCTGCTGTACGGCGCGATGTACCTGTGGGCGTTCTGGAACCCGTTCGCCGAGGTGAACAAGGTGCCGGTGGCGCTGGTGAACGAGGACGCCGGAGCCTCGGCGCAGGGGCAACCGCTCAAGGCCGGCGACCAGGTGGCCGCCGCGTTGCAAGCCTCCGGGCAGTTGGACCTGCACCAGATGTCCGCGCAGGAGGCCGCCGACGGAGTCGCCAGTGGTAAGTACTACTTCTCGATCACGCTGCCGCAGGACTTCTCGGAGAGCATCGCCTCACCGTCCGGTGGCGACCCGCACCAGGCGAAGATCCGGTTCACCTTCAACGACGCCAACAACTATCTGGGCTCGATCATCGGGCAGAACGCGTCACGCGAAGTGCTCAATCAGGTCAACGCCTCGATCGGTGAGCGCACCGTGGGCACGGTGCTGACCGGGCTCACCGACGCCGGCGCCGGCCTGATCCAGGCAGCCGACGGGGCCGGCCAGCTTGCCGCCGGCCTCGGGACCGCAAACGACGGCGCCCATCAGTTGTCCACCGGCGCCGACGCGTTGGCCGCGGGCCTGGACACCGCCCGGAGCGGCTCGGCCCAATTGGCCGCGGGCACTTCTCAGTTGGCGGCCTCCGTCGACAAAGCCACCGACCCGCTGCTGTCGGTGCTGGACCGGGTGGGTGATCTGCAGCTCGACCCCGATGCGGTGAGCCGGGCGGCCCAGCACCTCAGCGGGGCCGTGCGTTCGACCACTGACCGGATCGCTGCGCTCAACGTCGACCAGGCGCAGGCCGCGGCCATCGTCAACCAGGCCGTCGGCCTGCTGCGCAACAATCCGGATCCGACGGTCCGCGATCTGGGTGACTTCCTGGCCGGCGCGCAGCATCTGCTGAACGCCCAGGGCATCGATCCCACCACCGACGCCGGGCTGGTCCGGTTGCGCGACAGCGCAACGTCGCTGGAGAACGAGCTGGGTGACCCCAACAGCCAGCTGCGGACGTTTCTGAGTTCAGCACTCAACGGCGGGCTGCGTGCCGATGTGGCCAAGCTGCGCGACGGCGTCGACCAGTTGAACACCGGGGCGCACCAGCTGTCCGACGGTCTGGTCACGCTCGGCGATGGAGGCCGGCGCTTGGCCGACGGCGCTTCGGAACTGGCTTCCGGAACGGAGAAGCTCCAGGCCGGCGGGCAGGAGTTGGCGACCAAGCTCAAAGAGGGCTCCACCCACGTACCGTCGTGGACACCGCAGCAGCGCACCGAGGTGGCCCGTACCCTCTCCGCGCCGGTGGCACTCGACCTCGTCAACGACAACCCCGCCGCCACCTTCGGCACCGGGTTCGCGCCGTTCTTCCTGCCGCTGGCCCTGTTCATCGGCGCGCTGATCATCTGGATGTTGTTGTCGCCATTGCAGTCCCGCCCCATCGTCAACGGACTCGGGGCGCTGCGGGTGGTGCTGGCGTCGTACTGGCCGGCCTTGTTGGTGGCGTTCTGCCAGGTGGTGGTGATGTACGTCGTCGTGCACTTCGGAGTGGGTCTGCACGCCGAGTACCCGCTGGCCACGGTGGCCTTCCTGATACTCGTCGCCGCCACCTTCCTGGCCATCATCCAGGCGTTCAACGCCGTGTTCGGCGTGGCAGTCGGACGGGTGATCACGTTGGCGTTCCTGATGCTGCAACTGGTCTCGGCCGGCGGTATCTATCCGGTGGAGACCACCGCCACGCCGTTCCAGTGGATCCACCCCTTCGATCCGATGACCTACGCCGTGAACGGCTTACGCCAGCTGACCGTCGGTGGGGTCGACTCGCGGCTGTGGGTGGCGGTCGCGGTACTGGGTGGCCTGTTGGCGGCGGCGTTGGCGGCCAGTTCCTGGGCGGCCCGACGCAACCGGCAGTACACGATGGAGCGACTGCACCCGCCCATCGAGGTGTGATGTCCGCCGCGGCGCTCAGTGCCGGTGAAACTCCGCGAATCGCCCGTTGAGCAGTTGCCGCGCCACGATGAGCCGCTGGATCTCACTGGCACCCTCCCAGATGCGCTCCACCCGCAGCTCCCGGAACATCCGCTCGGCCACGTTCTCCCGCATGTAGCCCCGGCCGCCGAACACCTGCACGGCGCGGTCGGCCACCCGGCCCGCCATCTCCGAGCAGTACAGCTTGGCCATCGACGCCAGACCGTGCAGCGTCTTGCGATCCAGTCCGGCATCGATGGAGCGGGCCACTTCGTAGAGCATGGTGCGGGCGGCGAACAGTTCGGTGGCGCTGTCGGCGAGCATGCCCGCCACCAGCTGGTGCTCACCGAGTGCGGTGCCGCCGACGGTGCGGTCCTTGGCAAAGGCCGTCATCTCGTCGACGAGGCGCTGCCCCGCCCCGACACACCGGGCGGCCACCATCAGCCGCTCGAACCGGAACCAGTCCTGGGTGAACGTCATCCCCTCACCTTCGGCGCCGACGAGATGCGACGCGGGCACCCGGACATCGGTGAACGACACGATGGGGTGCTCGTCGGCGATGTGATGGCTGTAGTGCGGGGTGCGGACGACATCGACACCCGGCCAGGGCAGGTCCACCACCAGCAGCACGTGTTCGCCGGCGAACTCGCCGTTGTCCAGCACCGCTTGGACGAACAGGTAGTCGGCCAGATTGAACGATGTGACATGCCATTTGACGCCGTTGACCACGTAGTCGCCGCCGTCCTTGCGGGCGGTGGTGCGCAGCTCGGAGACATCGGAGCCGGCGAACTCCTCGGTGATCGCGTACGCCTCGTGCTTGTCGCCGCGCACCGCCGGCGTCAACCACTTTTCACGCTGGTGGTCGGTGGCCACGTCCACCCACCACTGCGGCGGGGTGTGCATCACCCACGCCAGCCCGTTGGTGACCCGGCCCACCTGTTCCTGCACCAGAACCTGTTGCAGCGCAGTGAATCCGGCTCCACCCGCAGCGGCGGGGATGTTGGTGGCGTAGAGGCCGAGCTCGAGTGCTCTGGCGTGGTGTGCGGCGGCGATCTCGCGGGGGAGTTGCCCGCCGGCCAGTTCGGCCTCGACCTCGTAGGGCATCAGTGACTCGGCGAATTCGGCGGCGGTGGCACGGATCAGTTCATCCTCGGCGGTCAGACCGTACATGCCCGTGCCCCGATCGTCGTCACTGCTCTTGACTGAGTGTTCAGTTTATGCGACGGTCTCGTAGTATGACCAGTGCTGATGTGGTGGTGGTCGGTGGCGGCACCGTAGGAGCGTGGACGGCGGTGCTGCTGGCAGCCGGCGGCGTGAAAAGCGTGATCCTGCTGGAGGCATCAACTCTGGGCGAAGGGGCCAGCAGCCGTGCCGCTGGCATGGTCCGCGCCCAAGGCGGCACCGAGACCGCTATCCGGCTCGGCATGCGGAGTCAGCAGTTCTACCGGGCCAGCGGCGACCGATTTCCGGTGGACTGCGGTTTTGTGGCGCAGGGTTACCTGATGCCGTGCTTCAGTGACGCCGAGGTCAGACAGGCGCACCAGCGAATCGTGTTGCAGCAGCGGCTCGGACTCGAGGTCGAATGGCTTTCACCGGCCGATCTGGCGGCCCGCGACACGGGCCTGGCACCCGAGTCCACACTCGGTGCGTCCTACGCACCCGGTGACGGTTACATCGACGCGCCACGCAACGTGCTCGCCTATACCGCCGCGCTGAACGCCCATGGTGTCGACGTACGCGAGCGCTGCGCGTTCACCGGGTTGCGCACCGCCGGCGGCCGGGTGGTCGGCGTCGACACCGCCGACGGACCCATCAACACCGAACGTGTGGTGCTCACCGGAGGTCCGCAACTGGCCGAGGTGGGCCGCACCGCCGGGGCCCGCGTGCCCGCAGGGGGCACCCGGCACCAGGTGGTGGTCACCGCGCCGCTACCAGCCGGCAACGTGCACGAGCTGCCCATGGTGTTCGATGTGGTGTCCGGAATCTACTGGCGACCAGGCGAATTCGGTGGGCTTCTGTGGGGGATGAGCAACCCCGACGAACCTCCGGGGCCGGCCACGGAGTTCGATTGGAGGTATTACGCCAAGGCGCGCGATCGCATCGAAGCGCTGTACCCGGCGGTGCGCGGCCTCGGGTTGCGCCGCAGTTGGGCGGCCACCATCGACTACACCCCCGACCACCTGCCGATCCTGGGGCCGTTGCTCACCGACGACGGCCCCGTCGCCGGCACGGTGGTGGCCAGCGCTGCCGGGCACGGGATGATGTGGGGACCGGCGGTGGCAGAGGTGGCCGCCGACCTCACCGCCACCGGCAGGTGCGACTGGCTGGACCTGACCGACCTCGGGCTGGATCGGTTCGACGCCGACGGGCGCAGCCGACTCGAACCCGAGCCGATCTCGTTGCCGTTCCCGCAAACCGTTGCAACCCAGCCGGTCTCGCCCTGACCCGAGTGCCCGTGGTGGCTCAGCTCAACTCAAGCCGGTGGCCGAGCGCCGGCGGCGGGAGATCGCGTCGACGCTCGCGGCGAGCAGCAGCACCCCGCCGGTGACCAGGAAGTTGATGTAGGAGGACTGGTTCAGCAGTCCGAGACCGTTGGCGATGGTGGCCACCACCACACCGCCGATCACCGCGTCGATGGCCCGGCCTTTGCCGCCGAACAGGCTGGTGCCCCCGATCACCGCCGCACCCACGGCGTACAACAGGGTGTTGCCCGCACCGGAGGACGCCGACACCTTCCCGGCGTACGACGCGGCGATGATGCCGCTCAACGCCGCCAACGACGAGCACACGATGAACACCGAGACGCGAATGCGCGCCACCGAGATACCGGCGCGTCTGGCGGCTTCGGCGTTACCGCCCACCGCGTAGATGTGCCTGCCGTAGGCCGTCCGGTTCAGCACCAGGGTCAAGACGATGAGTAGCACCAGGATCAACGGCAGAACGTAAGGGATGCCGCGGATCTCGACACCCCGGTTGACGGCGCGGTTGACGCTGAGCACGTAGGTGACTCCGAGGACGACGACGGCGACGGCGACGATCCGTGCGACCACCACCCCCAGCGGCGGGTGGGCCAGTCTCAGTGCGGTCTTGCGGCGGTACTGGTAGAGCTCGAGGCCGGCGAAGCCGAGCACCACCACCAGGGCCAATGTCCACCCGGCCGTCACCGACAGATTGCTGATGGTCAGGCCCCGGATCACCGGGTCGTCGACGCGCGCGGAACCACCCTCGCCGATGAGCTTGAGCGTGACACCCTGCAGGCCCAGGAAGAACGCCAGTGTCACCACGAACGACGGGATGCCGAGTTTGGCGCGCAGCACACCGATGGCCAGCCCGATCAAGGCGCCGCACGCGATACCGGCTCCGATCGCGAGCCACCACGGCCAGTCCATGTTGACGATCGCCAGTGCCATGACACACGCCGAAACCCCGCCCGCCACACCGGCGGACAGGTCGATGTCCCCGAGCAGCAGCACGAACACCAGGCCCATGGCCAGCACGCAGATCGAACCGGCCTGGGTGATGAGGTTGGCCAGGTTCAGCGCGGACAGGAACCGTTCGTTGGCCAGGCCGAACACCACGAACAGCACGACCAGACCGAGCACCGCGGGCAGCGACCCCATGTCACCGCCGCGCACCCGCTGCAAGTACCCGCGTACCGCAGCACCGAAGCTCTGGTCGGTGCGGGTGTCGCCGATGAAGTCGCCCTCGGCCAGCGTGACATCCGGACGAACACTGGTCATGTCATTACCCTTCACAGCGATTCCGCGGCCTGAGCGGGTGCCAGGCCCAGACTGCCGGACCGTCCCGCGGTGATGAGTTCGACGATCTGGCTGTGCGTGACCTCGGAGGCCTTGACGTCCGCGGCCACCCGGCCCAGGTAGAGCGCGCAGATCCGGTCGGCAACCTCGAAGACGTCGACCATGTTGTGCGAGATCAGCACCACACCCAGACCCTGCTGGGCGAGCCGGCGAACCAGGTCGATCACCTGCCGGGTCTGCGCGACACCCAGTGCGGCGGTGGGCTCGTCGAGCAGCACCACCTTGGAGTTCCACAGGACCGACTTGGCGATGGCGACGGTCTGGCGCTGACCGCCCGACAGGCTGGACACGGTCTGGCGCACCGATTTGACCGTCCGTACCGACAACGATGCCAGCGCTTCCCGCGCCATGGTCTCCATCCGGGCCTCGTCGAGGATGCCCCGCCGCTTGATCTCGCGGCCCAGGAACATGTTCTCGACGATGTCGAGGTTGTCGCACAATGCCAGATCCTGGTAGACCACCTCGACGCCGAGAGCCGACACATCGTTGGGTCCGTGGACGGTGACCGGCTTGCCTTCGAACAGGTACTCGCCGCTGTCGATGGGATGGATGCCGGCGATCGCCTTGACCAACGTCGACTTCCCCGCGCCGTTGTCCCCGACCAGGGCGGTGACCTCGCCGGGATAGACCTGGAAGTCGACGTCGTGCAGGACGTGCACCACACCGAAACTCTTGTTGACGCCGCGGAGTTCGAGAATGGGTTCGCCGGTTGAGGTCATGACGATTCAGGCCCCTGCCGCCGAGCACATGGCTTCGAACTGCCCGGCGCACACCTCGTCCTTGGACTGTCCGCCGTCGTCGAACACCACATTCATGTTGTCCTTGGTGATCGACTTCGGGGTCAGCAGCACCGAGGGCACGTCGCGGCCACCCTGGTCGTCGCGCGAGGTGTTGTTGGTCTGCGGCTGTTCACCGTTGGCCAGCGCGATCGCGGCCTCGGCCAGTGCGTTGGCCTCTTCTGTGGCCGACTTGTAGACGGTCATGCACTGCGTGCCGGCCAGGATGTTCTGCAGCCCTTCGACGGTGGCGTCCTGGCCGGTGACCGGTACCTGCCCGGCTCGCTTGTTCTTCTCCAGGATCGAGATCACCGAACCGGCCAGACCGTCGTTGGCCGCGTACACACCGTCGATCTTCCCGTCGGCCGCGGTGTACATCTGCTCGAAGATCGTCACCGCCTTGTCGTTGTCCCAATCGGGCACGGCCTGCTCGCCGACATTGGTGATGCTGGGGGTGGCGTCGATCACCGAGTGGGCGCCGCTGGAGAACAGCGTGGCGTTGTTGTCGGTGGGAGATCCGTTGAGGAACACCACGTTCGCCGGCCGTCCGCCCAGACAGTCCACCAGGCCCTGGCCCTGCAGTTCTCCGACGACGGTGTTGTCGAACGAGATGTAGACATCCGCCGAACCACCGAGTGTGAGGCGGTCGTAGTCGATGGTCTTGATGCCCTGGGACGCGGCCTTCTGCTGAATGGCGGCGCCGCTGTCGGAGTCGAGGTTGACGATCGCCAGGACGGTCACGCCGTCGGCGATCATGCCGTCGGCGATGGTGGCCATGGTGTCGGCGGAACCTTCGGCGTTCTGGATCGTGTAGTCGACGCCGGCTTCCTTGAACGCGGCTTCCAGCGCGGGCCGGTCCTTGGACTCCCAGCGGACCGACGATTTGGTGTCCGGCAGGATGACACCGATCTTGCCGCTCTGGGCCTCGGCGCCTCCGGTGCCGGTCTCCGACCCGCCGCCGGAGCCGGAATCACTGCTGCTGCACGCGCTGAGCGTGAGACCGACGCCGACGACCGCGGTGAGGAGCAGGGTGCTGGTTCGATTCACGGAAATCGCCTCCGGAGAAGTGGTGGGTGAAGTTGTGGATGTGAGGTGCGCAGGACGGCACGAGCCCCCGACCCGGTTTGTTCTTTCAGGCAACATATAACGTGACCTGTGTCACGTCCAGGATTCGGTGATGCAGAGGTTCGGCCACGGCCGGGTCAGCGCGCGCCCATCAGGTGCTCGATCGCCAGCTGGTTCAGCGCCACGAAGTTGCAGCCGCGTCCACCGAAGTACGGCGCGGGGTCGAACTGCCGGTAGGAGGCCGCGTCGGCCAGGAGATCGGCATAGGTCTCGCCGGGGGAGAGGGTGGGCTCCCGCAGTTCGGGCACCTTGGCCGCGGCCAGTGCGTCGATGACCGCCGGGTCGGCGCGGAACGCGGCGGCCCGCTGCTTCAGCAACAGATACATCCGCATGTTGGCCGCCGCTGACGCCCACACCCCGGCGCTGTCCTCGGTGCGGCTGGGTTTGTAGTCGAAATGCCGTGGGCCGTCATAGGCTTGCGTACCGTCCGGGCCGCCATGCTCCAGTAGGTCGACGAGAGCGAAGGCATTGGCGAGGTCGCCGTGGCCGAACACGAGGTCCTGGTCGAACTTGATGCCGCGCTGACCGTTGAGGTCGATGTGGAAAAGCTTGCCGCTGTAGAGGGTTTGCGCGATGCCGTGCATGAAGTTCAGACCCGACATCTGCTCGTGGCCGGTCTCGGGGTTGACGCCCACGAGCTCGGGATGGGCCAGGGTCTCGATGAACGCCAATGCGTGGCCGACGGTGGGGAGCAGGATGTCGCCCCGCGGCTCATTGGGTTTGGGTTCGATCGCGAATCGCAGGTCGATGTTCTGCTCGATCACGTACTGGCACAGCAGGTCCATCGCCTCGCGGTACCGCGCCAGCGCGGCCTGAACGTCTTTGGCCGAATCGTATTCGCTGCCCTCGCGACCGCCCCAGAGTACGAACGTCCGGGCACCCAGTTCGGCGGCCAGGTCGATATTGCGCAGCACCTTGCTCAGGGCGAAACGCCGCACCGCGCGGTCATTGCTGGTGAATCCGCCGTCCTTGAACACGGGTTGGGTGAACAGGTTGGTGGTGATCATCGGCACCACCAGTCCGTTGGCTTCCAGGGCTGAGGTGAGCCGGCTGATCATCCGGCGGCGTTCGGCTTCCGAGCTGCCGAACGGGATCAGGTCGTCGTCGTGGAACGTCAGTCCGTGTGCCCCGAGTTCGGCGAGCCGTTCGACGGCCTCGACCACGTCGAGGGTGGGCCGGGTGGCCACGCCGAATGGGTCGGCACCGGTCCAGCCCACGGTCCACAGGCCGAACGAGAACTTGTCGGATGGCGTCGGCTTAAGTTCGTCGGCGCGCGCGTTGCTTTCCAGAACCGTCATGATGATGCTCCTCGGGCCCGGTGTCGGCGGGCTTGTGGTGAAACGGTTTATTTGTTCTGCGAGCGAACATATGATGTGGGCTGCGCCACTGTCAAGGGTGGTCGCGCGAGAAGGGAAACGATGAACCGCACCGGGGACCAGCGCGCTGCGCGGGTGGGCACCAGCACCGACGACGTCCGCCGGCGCAACCTGTCCAGCGTTCTGACCCTGGTGCATCACCACCGTGCGTTGAGCCGTGCGGAGCTCACGCGCCGGACCGGTTTGTCGCGGTCCACCATCAAGGATCTGGTCGAGGAGCTGAGCGCGCGAGGGCTGGTCCAGGAGTCCCCGGCACCGGCGGTGGCGCAGGTGGGCAGGCCCAGTCCCATCGTCAGCCCGGGCAATCGGGTGCTGGCGGTGGCCGTCACGCCGGAGGTGGACGCGGTCACGGTGGGCGTGGTCGGGCTCGGCGGGCTGGTACTCGAGGTGGTACGTCGCTCGACCAAAGGTGTGCCCACCGCCGCGGCGGCGGTCGAGATCGCAGTCGAATCGATCGATCGGATCCGCGTCGGCTTGCAGCCGGGTCAGGAACTCACCGCTGTCGGAGTGGCCGTGCCCGGGCTGGTGCACGGTCCGGGGTCGGCGGTCCAGTTGGCGCCCAATCTGGACTGGCACAACGTCGAGATCGGCCAGATGCTCAGCACAGCAACGGGTTTGACTTCTTCTGCGGCCAACGATGCCAATCTCGGCGCCATCGCCGAGCACTTGTTCGGCCGGCACGGCAATGCCGACCACCTGATTTACGTCAACGGCGGACCGAGCGGTATCGGCGCCGGTTTTGTGGTCGCGGGTGGGCTGCTCGAGGGGGTCGCGGGTTATGCCGGCGAACTGGGCCACACCTACGTCGGCGGCGGCGAGCCCTGTCATTGCGGCAGCGTGGGATGCCTGGAAACCGAAGTCACGCAGGCGCCGTTGGCCCGGCTGCTGGATGAGCTCGACGGCGCCGCGCCGACCATCCACAGCGGGGCCGAACTGGACGTGATCAACCGGCAGGCGCGCTCGCTGGCCATCGCCCTGGGTAATGCGGTGAACATGCTGAATCCGCGATTGATCGTGCTCGGTGGCTTCTTGCGGGTGTTTCCTGCCTACGCCTCCGATGTGTTGCGCGAGGAGTTGGGCCGGCGGAGCATGCGGGCGCCGTGTGATCTGGTCCGCGTGGTGCCGGCGACACTCGGCGCCGAGACGCTGATGATCGGCGCGGCGGAACTGGCGTTCGCGCCGTTGCTCGCCGACCCCGGCAGTTTCTGACTCCTCAACCGCGGGCGATCACCAGCGCGTCGACCGCCACCGCGCCGTTGGGCCCGACGATCACCGGGTTGGCTTCCACCGCATCCAGCACATCGCCGAGTTCTGCTGCCAGACAGGAGAATCCGACGATCACCTGGACCAGCGCCGCCAAGTCGGCCGCAGCCGCGCCGCGCCACCCGTCGAGAAGCCGCCTGATCCGTAACGACATCACCAGGCGCTCAGCGGCGCGGGCGCAGACCGGGGGGAGGGCGACGGCGCGGTCGGCGACCAGTTCGACCATCACCCCTCCGGCTGCGATCACCACCAGGGGTCCGAAGCTGGGGTCTCTGACAAAACCCACGGAGACCTCGACCCCGGGTTCGGCCATGGCGTTGATGGTGACCGACGGCCCGAGTGCGCCCGCCATCGCGGTGTAGGCGGTGCGCAGGGCGTCCTGCTCCGCCACACCGAGTACCACACCGCCCACCTCAGTCTTGTGGGCGCTCGCCGTGGTCTTCAAGGCAACCGGATACCCCACTGCCGCAGCCGCGTTCAGTGCCTCGTCGAGGTTCCCGGCCGGCCGCGAGGCGGCCACCGGGATGCCGTAGTCGGCCAGAAGCTCGAAGGCCGGCGCGGCACCCGCGGCCAGGCGGGCCCGCCAGCGGCGTTGACGTGCCGAGTCCACCGCAACATCAGGTGGAGGCGCCGGATGGGGCCATTCGACAAGATGCCGCAGCGCGGCGAGTCCACTGCGATAGCCCTCGAGCACCGGGATACCCGCGCTACGTACCCGGGCGGCCATCGTGGGATCGACCGCCGACGGCACCGAGGTCAGCACGGCCAGAGGCGCATCGGTGTGCCGGGCGGTGTCCAGCACGGCGTCGGTGTAGGCGGTGTCTCCGTCGAACTCGGTGACCAGGTCCACGGCCAGTGCGGTGACGGCCACGGCCGGATCCGCCGTCATCAGCCGCAGGCACGCGCCGAACAACGCCCGGGTGTCGGCGCCGGTGCCCCAGACGTCCAGCGGATTGGCAGCCGCCAGCCCGTCGTCCAACAACTCGGCGATCGCGGCCACGGTGTGCCCGTCAAGATCGGCGAACGGCACACCCACGGCATCGGCGACGTCGGCGCACAACGCACGTTCGGCGCCGGAATCGTGCACGGTGGCGATTCCCGTGCCGGGCCCCGGTGCGACCCGGCTGCGCCGCCGGGCGCTGAAAAGTTCGATCGTGTCCGTGAACTCGGCGAGATCGTGCACGTGCACCGCGCCCGTGGCGGCGCAGAATGCTGCCCACCCTTCGGCGCCGCCGGCCAGGGCGCCCGAGTGTGCCGCCACCATCGCGCGGCCACGGGGTGATCCGCCGACGGTGAGCATCACCACCGGGATGCCGGCGTCGGCCGCCCGGCGCAGAGCCGCCCCCAGACGCGGCACCGACCGCGGAGTCTCCAGCACCAGGGCGATGAGTTCGGTGCCCGGGTCGGCCAGTGCGTACTCGATGTAATCGGCGGTGTCGGTGACCAGTTCCTGCCCCGAGGACACCGCCAGCCGGAAACCGAACCCGCGACGGCTGCGCAACAGGGAGGAGAACGCCGACCCGGAATGCGTGATCAACGAAACGCCACCGGGCGGCAGGGGATCGGGCTCGAGATAGCCCAGCGCGCGCACCCCGAGCGCGTTGTTGATGAAGCCCATACAGCCGGCCCCGCACAGTGCCATACCGGCGTCGCGGGCCAGCGTGATGATGCGCTCGCGCTGTCCGGCGCCGTGCGCGGACCCGAACAGCACCGCCGAGGACGCGCCGACGGAAACGGCGGACTCGAGTGCGGCGACCACCGCGGCGTCGGGGACTCCGAGCAGTACCAGCTCCGGCGCCTCGTCCAATGCTTCCAAGGCTGGTACGCAACGCATTTCGCCGATGCGCCGGTAGCCCGGATTGACCAGATGGACCCGCGCCGATCCGCGGCACGCTTCGGTGACCATCCTGGCGCCGAAACTGTCGGGCCGTGCGCTGGCGCCGACCACGGCGATGGATCGGGCGCCCAGCATGGTCGCCACGGCAGCTCGAGGCGTCACATTGCTCAGGAGCGTCGGCCGAACGAGGCGATCCGCGCACGGCGGCCCGCGCGCTTCTGGTCCGCCAGGGCGGCTCTGGCGGCCTGCCAGCCAGGGATGCCGCACACCCCGCCGCCTGCGTGGGTTGCCGAGCTGCCGTTGTAGAGCCCCGCGATGGGCGTGCGGTAATCGGCGAAACCGGGGGCCGGACGCATGTGGAACAGCTGCTCGAGGGACAGCTCACCGTGGAAGATGTTGCCGCCGATGAGGCCGTACTCCTGTTCCATCTCGTGCGGTCCCACGATGTCGCGGTGCAGGATCGAGGATTTGAATCCGGGAGCCACCTGGTCGTAGAGGTCGATCAGCCGGTCGGCGTAGGCGTCCAGTTCCTCCGTGTGTGCCTCGTCGGCCCAGTCCGAGGGCACCCACTGGGTGAACAACGACATGATGTGGGTGCCATCGGGATTGAGTGTGGGATCCAAGGTGGTGGGGATGACGCCGTCGCTGAACGGCAGCGCGGCGGGTTTGCCGAGCCGGGCGTCCTGGAATGCCGCCTCGATGTAGTCCATGGTCGGGGCCATCTCCACGGATCCGGTGTGATGCTCGGCCAGGCCGGTGCTCGGGTCGGCGGTGAAGTTGGGTAGTTCGGCCAGCGCGAGGTTGATCTTCACCACCCCGCTGCGGGTCTTCCAGCGCTCGATGTCGTTGACGAACTCGCTGGGCAGTTCATGGCGGGGGATGTGGTCGAGGAAGGCGGTCCGTGGATGCAGGGTGGTGACCACCAGCGGTGCGCGGATCTCGTCACCGGTGTCCAGGACCGCGCCCCGCACGCGGCCGTTCTGCACGAGCAATCGGGAAACCCTTGCCTCAGTGCGGATCTCGGCGCCGAAGGCGCGCGCCGACCGGGCGATGGCGTCGGATACCGCTCCCATGCCGCCCTCGGGATACCCCCAGCTTCCCAATTGCCCGTCACCGACATCGCCGATGGAGTGGTGTGCCATCACGTAGGCGGTACCCGGTTCGTAGGGGCCGGCCCAGGTGCCGATCACGCCGTTGACGGCCAGTGCACCCTTGATCTGCGGTGAGGTGAACCAGTCATCGAGCAGGTCGGCGATGCTCATGGTGAGCAGCCGGGTGACGTCGCCCATCATGCGGGTGGTCATGCCGCGTTGGCTCCAGCCGAGTTTGGCCAGGTCGAGCAGGTCGCCCGGTTTGTGCGAGCCGATGTTCGGCGGGACCTGCGTCAGAAGCGGACCCATGACATCGGCGATTCCCTCCAGCCAGGCGTTCCACTTGGGCCAGGTGTCGGCATCCCTCTTGGACCACCGGGCCAGCTGTTCATGGGTGCGGGCGGGGTCGTCTTCGTAGATGGTGAGCGAGCCGCCCTCGGGGAAGGCCTGATAGTAGGGCCCCATCGGGTGGACTTTGTAGCCGTGCCGCTCGAGACCGAGATCACGCACGATGGTGGGCGGCATCAGGCTCATCACGTACGACAACCGGGTGACGCGCAGATGCGGGGCGTCGGGCCAGGGTGCCTCGGTGGTGGCGGCGCCGCCGACGGTGCTTCGAGATTCGAGCACCAGTGTCCTGGCTCCGGAGCGGGCCAGGTAGGCCGCGGAGACAAGGCCGTTGTGGCCGCCGCCGATGACCAGAGCATCGTAAGAATCGGACATCGCGGAACCCTTCAGTCATTCGGCACACCTTGACTGACTGTTCAATCTAACCAAGTGTTAGGCTTCGGACAAGAGGCAGCGAAGCCGTATCTACAGGGAGATCGTCGAACTCATGGCCGAACCAGCACCCGCCACCGAGAACAACGAGGGCCGGCGTATCCAGATGTTGCGCGCCGCAGCCGAGTTGATCTGTGAGCGCGGGTTTTCCGAAACCCGGATCGCTGACGTGGCCAAGCGGGCCGGGGTGTCCTCGGCGCTGGTGATCTACTACTTCGGCACCCGCGACCGCCTGCTCGTCGACGCCCTCCGGCACTCGGAGGAGTCGTTCTACGAAGCCGCCGAAGCCATGCTCGCCGAGGTGAGTTCGCTGCGGGAACGGTTGTCCCTGCTGATCCGCTGGACGTGTGTGCCCGAGGGCCACGGCGCTGACGAGATCCCCGGTGCCTGGGGGTTGTGGTTCGACCTGTGGGCGCAGGCATTCCGCCATGAGGAAGTGCGGGCCGGCCGCATCGAACTCGATGCGCGGTGGCGCCGGATGATCATCGACGCGCTGGAGTCCGCCGAGTCCGGCGAGCGTGATCCACAGGTCGATTCACGGATGTTCGCCCTGGAGTTCGCGGCCCTGCTCGACGGGTTGTCCATCCAGGTGGCGCTCGAGGATCCCGATGTGGACTCGGAGGTGGCCTACCAGATCGCGATGCGTTTCGCCGAGCGGGAACTGGACCTCTCGCCGGCGACCAAGCGCGCCAGGAAGACTCCGGCCAAGAAGGCCGCCCGTCGCTGAGGAAGCCGAGCCGCTAGGACAGGCTCAGCTCGACCACCGGGTCGGCCACCACCACGGCTGAGCTGCGGGTCAGCACCCGCACCGCGTCGTGGCTGCACTCGCAGTGCACCGTGGCGCCCGGTTCGAAGCCAACCGATTGCGGCCCAGCGTGATTGGCCACCTCGACCACCAGGGCGGTCACATCACCGACGTCGACGTGCACCTGCGTGCACGACCCCAGGTAGACCACCTCGCGTACCACACCGGGAATCACGTTGGTGTCCGGCGCCGGAGTGTGGTTGGTGCTGTGGATCGTCAGGCGTTCCGGCCGGATCACGACGGCCGCGGGCCCGGTGGGGCATTGACCCGCGCGTTCGGTGGAGGCGCAGCGCACCGTCGTCGACATCGTGGCACACAGTGCGGAGCCGCCGGCCGATTCCAGGACTTCGGCGTCGAAGATGTTGGCCGCGCCCAGGAAGCCCGCCACGTAGGTGGTGGCCGGGGCGGAGTAGATCTCCTGGGGCGGGCCCACCTGCTCGACGCGGCCTTCGGCCATCACCGCGATCTGGTCGCTCATGGTCAGCGCTTCCTCTTGGTCGTGCGTCACATAGACGAACGTGATGCCGACTTCGCGTTGCACCGTGCGCAATTCGAGCTGAAGCTGTTTGCGGAGTTTGGCATCCAGCGCGCCCAGGGGTTCGTCGAGCAGCAGCACGCGGGGGCGCAGGACCAGTGCCCGTGCCAGCGCGACGCGCTGCTGCTGCCCACCCGAGAGCTGCGTCGGCCGCCGTTTGGCGAACTCGGACATCCGCACCAGCTCGAGCGCCTCCCCGACGCGGCGCCTGGTCTCGTCGCGCGTGGTCTTCAGATACTTCAAGCCGAAAGCGACGTTGTCCCACACGGTCATGAACGGGAACAACGCGTAAGTCTGGAAGACGGTGTTGACGGGCCGCTTGTGCGGCGGGTCGCCGGCGACATCGCGGCCGTCGAGTTCGATGCGGCCCGAGTCCGGTTTCTCGAAGCCGGCGATCATGCGCAACGTGGTGGTCTTGCCGCAGCCCGATGCGCCCAACAGTGAGTAGAACTGGCCCGCCGGGATGTCGAGATCGATCCCGGTGACCGCGGGAATGCCATTGAACGACTTCGCCAGCTGCTGCAGCCGGATCGCTCCGCCGGTCACCGGCACGGCTCCCGGGTCAGCGGGTCACGGCGGTGCCGAAGCGGGCGAAGTTGGCGGCGAACCGGTCGACATCGCCGGCGCCGTGCTGAACGGATAACAGCCATTGCTCCACCTTCCCCCATGGCGGCAGGAAAACTCCGCCATTGTGCTGCATCAACCAGTGCAGATGACCCAGCCGCGCGTCGATCTGCAGAAAGTCCCGGAACTCACGCACCCGGTCCTGCCGGAACGTCACGCATCCTTTGGCGCCCACCGCGACGACGTGCCACGGCAGCGCATGCTCGGCGATGGTGGCCTCGAGTGCTGATCGCAACCGGTGGGCCAGCACACCGAGGCGACGATAGGCGTCCTCGGTGAGCACATCGCTGAGGGTGGCCCTGGTGGCCGCCATGGCCAGCGGATTGCCGTTGAAGGTGCCCACCTGTTCATAGCGGCCGTCGGCGATCGCCGACATCACCTCGGTGGTGCCGCCGATGGCCGCCACCGCGATCCCGCCACCCAGCGCTTTGGCCAGGCAGACCATGTCGGGGACGACGCCGCTGAGCGCGGTGACACCACCCGGTCCGGTGGTGAAACCCGTCTTGACCTCATCGAAGATCAGGAGCGCGCCGGCGGCGTGGACCAGTCGGCGGATCTCGGCCAGATAGCCGTCGTCGGGCGGGATGATGCCCGCGTTCATCATCACCGGCTCGAGGATCATCGCCGCCACCCGACCGTCGTGTTCGGCCAGGGCGCGGGCCACCGCGCCGGCATCGTTGAACGACACCACGACCACGAGATCGCGGATGGCTGCCGGGATTCCGCTGTTACCGGGCACCCCGACCGGGTGGTCCCTGGGACCCACCTCGTCGGCCTCGGGCAGCACCGACACCTGAACCGAGTCGTGGTGGCCGTGATAACAACCCTCGATCTTGATGATCAGGTCCCGCCCCGTCAGCGCCCGGGCCAGATGTACCGCGTCCATGGTGGCCTCGGTACCGGAGTTGGCGAACCGCCACAGTGGCAGGCCGAAGCGGCGGGCGAGTTCACCGGCGATCCAGATGGCGTCTTCGGTGGGCTGCGCGAAATGGGTTCCGCGCCTTACTTGTCGGCTCACCGCGTGCACGATCGCGGGGTGCGCGTGCCCGGCGATCGAGGCCCCGTAACCACCGTGCATGTCGACGTACTCGGTGCCGTCGACGTCGTAGACCCTCGAGCCGGCGCCGTGGCTCATCCACACCGCCTGGGGTTGGGCGATCTGCCAGTTGGAGGTGGCGCCGCCGGCCAGGTGTTCCCGGGCTCTGGTGATCAGTTCGGTGCTGTTGGGCTGGCGCCGCAGAAAGATCTCTTCCTGGTCGGCGATCAGCTGGTCCACCGTGTCGGCCACCGGGCTCTCGATCGTGCGCGAAGCCACAGCGGAACCTCCGCTTCCTATCGGTTGACTGATCATTCAGTCTATGCGAGAGTCCTACCAGCGACAAGATGCAAAAGCGGGGAGGCCACGATGCCAGTACCCAGATCATCCGGCCCGACTCGGCGCCAATTCCTGGCCCGCGCTGGGCTTCTCGCTCTCGCCGCACCCACACTCAGCGGTGCGCTGTCGGCCTGCGGAAGCTCGGGGCCCTCGGGCTCCGGGGGATCCTCGGCACCCAGCCTGACACTTGCGCGTCCGGACAGCCCCGTCACGTGGGACATCGCCGGGGACAATCAGCCGATCGGCGATGGGCTGGCGCCGGAGAAGGGTGCCACGCTCAAGATCTACAACTACGCCGACTATCTGAGCCCGCAGGCCATCACGTCGTTCGAGGAGCAGTACGGCTGCACCATCGAGGTCTCCACCTTCAACGATGGTGACGAGGCCATCACCAAGCTGCGCAGCGGCGTCGACTTCGACATCTACAACGCCAATTACACCGAGATCAGCAGGCTGGTCAACGGCGGCCTGCTGCGCCCGCTGAACCACAGTTACATCCCCAACATCACCAACGTGTGGTCCAGTTTCACCAACCCCTGGTACGACCAGGAGTGGCGCTACACGGTGCCGTACACCATCTACACCACGGGGATCGGCTGGCGCACCGATCAGATACCCGAAGACATTGCCGCCCTGGCCAATCCGTATGCAGCTCTCTGGGACCCCATCTACAAGAACAAGACCGCCATCCTCGACGACTGGCACAGTGCCATGGCCATGGTGCTGCTGAAAGAGGGCATCACCGATGTCAACACCTCATCGGAGGCCGACCTGACGATGGTGGGGGAGCAGCTCAGTGCACTCGTCGAGGCGACCTCTCCGAAGGTCACCATCACCATGTACAGCGATCTGCCCGCCGGGCAGATGGGTCTGGCGCAGATGTGGTCCGGCGACATCATCAACGCCCAGTACTACCTCCCCGACGGCGTGGGCACCGACATCCTCCGGTACTGGTTCCCACCGGACGGCAAAGGGCTGGTGGACAACGACATGCTGGTGACGTTGCGCGGGGGCAAGAACCCGGTACTGGCGCATCTGTTCCTCAACCACATGCTCGACCCCGCGGTGGCCAAAGAAAACTTCTCCGCCATCGGCTACCAGCCACCGCAGAACTCCATCACGGCGGATTCGTTGGTGGCCGAAGAGTTCATCCCGGAGAATCTCCGCACTGCCATCGTCAAGCCGGAGTACTTCGACACCGGATTCCGGTTGTTGGAGCTCGACCCCGCCAACGACGCGGCGTGGCACAACGTCTGGAACGCCTTCAACGCCGGCGGATCCTGACCGGCCGTGGCGGTCACCGGCCTGAGCCCAGCGCCCACGCCCACGTCGCGTGATCGCTCGAGGTGGTTGTGGCCCGCACTCGCCGCACCTGGATTGCTCTGGCTGGCGCTGTGTTTCATCATTCCGCTCTACGTGGTCCTGTGCGTGGTCTTCGGCTACGTCGACCCCCTCTTCCGCACCGCCGTGCCGGTGTGGAATCCGCTGCACTGGAATCCTGGACAGTTCACCTATGTCTTGAGCCGCATCGGTCCGGGAGGTGTCTACGGCCCGGCGCTGCTGCGCACCGCGGCCTACGTGCTGATCGCCAGCTCACTGTGCCTGCTGATCGCCTTTCCCGTCGCCTATTACGTGGCCCGGCTGGCCGGGAAGCGCAAGGGGCTGCTGCTGGCTCTGCTGATCGCACCGTTCTGGATCAGTTACATGATGCGAATGCTGGCCTGGGTCAACCTGTTACAAGACGACGGCCTGGTCAATTCGGTGCTGAGCTTCGGTGGGATCTTCGATGTCGGTGTGCACTGGCTGACCGGGCAACCCGTCGTGGTGATCCTCGGATTGGTGTACGGCTATGTGCCGTACATGATCCTGCCGCTGTACGCGGGTTTGGACCGTCTGCCGCAGTCCACGCTGGAGGCTGCCCGTGACCTCGGTGCCGACCGGTTGTCGTCCTTCTGGCGGGTGACGCTCCCGCTGTGCCGGCCCACCATGGTGGCCGCGGTGTTGCTGACCTGCCTGCCCATGCTCGGGGACTACTTCACCAACGATCTGCTCTCGGCGTCACCCAAGACGGCGATGGTGGGCAATCTGATCAACGACAGCGTGCAGGCCCCCGGGCAGACCGGCCAGGCGGGCGCATTCGTGATGATCGTCCTGTTGGTCGCGCTGCTGCCGATGATCTACTACGTGCGGGTGATGGCCCGCCGCGACGAGGTGGCCTCATGAGAAGCCTGGCGACGTGGTGGAACGACCCGTGGCGCCCGCCTCGGGTGCTGGTGGCCGTCACCTCGGTGTACTTGATCTGGTCATTGCTGCCCGTCCTCATCGCGGTGTGGTTCTCGTTCAACGACGGCCGCTCGCGCACCGACTGGCAAGGGTTTTCGTTCCGCTGGTACTGGGGCGACGAGACGCGATCGGTCTGGCATGACGCCGCCCTGCACACGGCGTTGTTCCAGACTCTCAAACTCGGTGTGATCGCCACGTTGATCACGGTGCCGTTGGGGGTGCTGTTCGCGATCGGTATCGACCGGTGGCGTGGTCGGCTCCCGGACGGCGCGAACGTGCTGATGCTGTTCTCCTTCGTCATTCCCGAAGTGCTGCTGGCCGTGGCGTTGCTGTTCATGATCACGTCGGTGGCGCTGCCGTTGACTCTGGGACAGCCGCGCAGGTGGTCGGGTTGGTGACGTTCCAGGTGTCCTACCCGGCGGTGCTGGTACGGGCCCGGCTGGCCACCATCGGCCGACAATACGAGGAGGCCGCAATGGACCTGGGCGCAACACAATTGGGTGCGCTGCGCCGGATCATCCTGCCCATGCTCACTCCGGCGATCTTCGCCAGTACCGTCCTGGTGTTCGCCGACGTGATCGATGATTTTGTGCTGGTGCGGTACCTGTCCGGCGGCGCCTCGACCGAGCCGGTGTCGGTGAAGATCTACAACACCGCACGCGCCGCGCCCACACCTGCCCTCAATGCGCTGGCCACGCTGTTGTTGATGGCCGCGTTCGCCGCAGTGGTGATCGGGTACCTGGTGTACCGACGAATGGCCAAGGGGCACGGCACCGATCGCAGCATCGGCGCCTTCGCCGGCGAAGCCTGAGATTGTCCGCGTGAGATCCTGCGCGAGATCCTGCGCGAGATCCCGCGCGAGATCCTGCGCGAGATCCCGCGTGAGATCCCGCGCGAGCGCACCACTTTGTACGTAGAAACCCGGCGTGTTCTGTACAGACACGCTCGGTCGCCGGTATGGACCCGGGGCGGGGCTAACCAGTAATCTTGACTGTATGTTCAAACAGCACGGGCCGGCTCCCGTTCCCGCCGCCGAGCTCGCGGCGTCCCTGGCGCCGTTCGGGCAGTCACGGATGCTGCCGCGGGCGGCCTATGTCGACGCGGACGTGTTCGACTGGGAGCAGCGGGTGATCTTCTCGGGCTGGACCTGTGTGGGACAGGCCGCCGATCTGCCGGCGGTGGGGAGCCAGAAAGCCGTCGGCGCCGGGGCCACCGGTGTGCTGTTGGTGCGCGCCGAGGAGGACCTGGTGCGCGCGTTCGCCAACGTGTGCCGGCATCGCGGGCACGAGCTGCTGGCCTGCGGCGCGCAGATCAAACGCCGCGGCATCGTCTGTCCGTATCACGCGTGGTCGTACAAGCTGGACGGAAGTCTGCGCAACGCACCGGGTTTCGCCGACTCCGCCGACTTCCTGCCCGCCGAGTTCGGGCTCAGTGAACTGCGACTGGTCAACTGGCACGGTTGGTTGTTCGTCGATCGCAGCGGTCAGGACACCGATTTCGGCCGGCACGTTGCCGGCTTGGAAGACGTGGTGGCTCCGTACCGTCCCGAGGACCTCACCGTCGTGGCCCGGCACTCCTACGAGCTGGCCACCAACTGGAAGGTGATCGCCGAGAACTACCAGGAGTGCTACCACTGCTCGTCGATCCACCCGGAACTGAGCCGCATCAGCCCGCCCACCAGTGGCGAGAACCTCGAGCTCGACGGCTCGTGGATGGGTGGCTGGATGTCGATCGTCGACGGCGCCGAAACGATGTCCCTGAGCGGCAAGAGTGAGGGAGTGGCCATCAAGGGCCTGTCCGAACACGAACTGCGCACCGTGATGTACCTCGTCGGCTATCCCAACCTGCTGGTCAGCCTGCATCCCGACTATGTGATGACCCACCTCATGACGCCGCTGGCGGTTGACCGCACGCACGTGGAATGCGCCTGGGCGTTCCCGCGTGAGGTGGCCGACAAGCCCGATTTCGATCCGTCCTACGCCGTGGATTTCTGGGATCTGACGAACCGGCAGGACTGGGCGGCGTGCGAATCGGTGCAACGCGGCCTCAGCTCTCCACACGCCCGGCCTGGCCCGCTGGCCCCCGACGAAGACGGGGTGTACCAGTTCGTCACCCGGGTGGCGCGGGCGTACGCAGGCCAGTCGTGAACGGCCGGCCTGCGTACCTGTCGCCTCACCCTCAGAGGCGGCGCATCTCCCTCGCCATCAAGGCATCCGAATACCACGACGGCGTCCGTCGCGGGTAGCTCTTGCGCTTGCCCCGTTCTGCGGTCTCCGGAGACCAGGTGATCACCCGGTGCACCACGTGGAGGAATTGACGTGCCACACGACGGCCCGATGGTGCCGGCGTCGAGATCGCGATGGCCGACCCGAGCATCACCTGATGTTCGGTCACCACGACCACATCCGGTGTTGTCGGCGGTGCCTGCCGGCGGGCGACGTCGCCGCCGCCCAATTGTTCTGGAGTAACGGTCATTTCATCCCCCTGATGTGAATGACGTTCACGCCGATCCGTTCTGCGCTATCTGCAGAACCTACGAGCGCCGGCCTGCCGGCACACGCGTAGCGCACTACTCGGATCGGTGGGGGAGGTGTGAAGTCGTTGGCGGAGCGGGTGGTTCCTCGGCGAGGCACGCAGACGGCTCGAGGGGCCCGGCGGCACAGGGTTCCCCGGTCTCGCCGGCGGCGCGCTGCAACAGGTGATAGAGCGTGGTCCGTTCCGCGTCGTCCAGGGCGCCGAGCAGCGCACGCTCGACTTCGTCGAGCACGTTCTCGATTTCGGCCAGACGCTCGGCCCCGGCGGCCGTCAGCATGACGGTGTGTTTCCGGCGGTCCTGCGTCGAGCGCCGCCGCTCGACCAGGCCGTCACTCTCGAGTTCGTTGAGCAGTCCCACCAAGTTGGTCGGATCGATCCGCAGCAGGGTGGCCAGATCGGACTGCGCACGTTCGCCGAAGTCGCGGAGCAGCGTCAACGCGATGACATGGCGGGGGCGCAGCCCGAAACGTTCGATCTCGGATTCCGACGCGGTGCGCAACCGTCGAGCCAGGTGTTCGAGCAGCGGGCCCACCAATTGCCAGTGGGGTGACACCACAGGGAGCTCGGACACGAATCCAGCCTAGGGGAATACGCGGCGGCTTGACGTGGTATAGATAGTTTGTACTACACAAGCGATCTATGGAGAGCAAGCAATGTCCCACCTGCTGCACATCGATACGTCCATCCAGGGTGCGAATTCCGTGAGCCGACGCCTGACCGCCCGCGCGGCACAGCGGTGGCGTCAGCTCCACCCGCACGGGGAGGTCACCTACCGCGACTTCGCGGTGCAACCGATCCCGCATCACGATGCCGAGACCGGGCTGGCGGCGATGATCCCGCCGAAGGACCACACCGCGGCACAGGCGGCCGCCTATGGCCGCAGCGTCGCACTGATCGAGGAGATCAAGCGGGCGGACACCGTGATCCTCGGGCTGCCCCTGTACAACTTCGGGCCGCCCAGCACGGTCAAAGCCTGGGTGGATCACCTGATCGTGCCGGGCCTGTCCTTCGACCCCGAGACGCAGCGGGGACTGCTCGGTGACACCGAGCTGATCGTGCTGGCCGCGCGAGGCGGCGGTTACGGTGCGGGCACTCCGCGGGAAGGCTGGGACCATGCCGAAACCTGGTTGCCCCACGGACTCGCGATGACGGGCCTGCAGCCGCATTTCATCACCGCCGAACTCACCATGGCCGACAACAATCCGGCGATGGCCGAGCTGCGCCCACTGGCGGCCAAGAGCCTGGCCGGGGCCGAGTCGGCGATCGACGAATTATGGGCGGCGGAGCGGGTGGTTGCGTGACACTCTTGAGCGACGGGTAGACCCGCCGCCACAGAGAGGGACCGACCACGAGCGCCAACGTCCATGACGTCACCTTGCGTCAGCTGCGGTACTTCGCGGTGCTCGGTACCGAACTGAACTATCGGCGTGCCGCCGAAAAGCTGTTCATCACCCAACCCGCGTTGTCGACGGCGATCAAACAACTCGAGCACCACTTCGGGGTGTTGCTGTTCATCCGCAACACCCGTGAGGTGGCCCTGACGGATCTGGGCGCGGCTTGGCTGCCGCAGGTGCAACAGGCCCTGGGTGGCGTCGATGCCGTGATGGAGAACCTGGTGACGCTGTCGGGCACCCGCCAGGGCCGGCTGCGCTTCGGCTATCTGATCGGAACGGGCGCCGACCTGTTGTTCCGGATCGTCCGTCACTTCGAGACGGCCTATCCGGATGTCATCGTCGAACCCATCGAGTTCGACTTCTCCGATCCGACCGCCGGCCTGGCCGACGGTTCCGCCGAGGTGGCGTTGATCAGGCCGCCGGTGGATCTGCCCGATCACCGGATGCTCATTCTCGATTCCGAGTCGTGGGTCGCCTGCCTGCCCCGCGATCACCCGTTGGCCGAGCGGGACGAGGTGGTGATCGCCGAACTGCTCGACGATCCGATCGTGTGCGCGCCGCTGACTGCGGGCAGTTGGCGCGACTACTGGATGGCGATGGACGCCCGCGGCAACCGGCCGCCGACCATCGCCGCCGTCGCCGCCACCTACGAAGCGGAGACGACGTCGATCGCCCGTGGGCTGGGAATCAGTTTCACGACGTCTTCGGTGGCCAGGTTCTACGACCGGCCCGGCATCGTGTACATACCGATCACCGACCGGCCGCCCTGCCACACCGCCCTGGCCTGGCACCCCTCCCGGCTGACCCCACAGTCCGACGCGCTCATCAGGCATGTGCAGGAGCAGTGGAATTTCGGGGACGGAGAAGAGATTCCAGTGCCTGCCACACTTCACTGATAAATCCTGCTTATCAGCAAATCAAAAGATGGAACTTCCGGTTACGCCCCGGTGGCGGTTTCCTGTCATCAGTCGTTTTCTGACATCACCTGACCTGGAGTGATCATGACCGATGCCCTAGCCTCATCCACTCATTCGCAGAAACCGGACCAACCGCTCAACTCCGAAGACGCCAAGCTCGCCGAACTCGGCTACACCCAGCGGCTCGACCGCTCGGTGGGCACACTCGCCTCGTTCGCGATCGGCTTCGCCACCATCAGCGCCACCACCGCGGTGTTCACCGGCTTCGGCGCCGGCTACTTCACCGCAGGCGCACCGTTCGTGTGGACGCTGCTGCTGGCCGGTGCGGTGTTCGCGCTGTGGACGTTCATCGCCGCCGACCTGACCGCCAAGCTGCCCCTGGCCGGCTACTCGTACCAGTGGATCAGCCGGATCAACGGTCCCAACCTCGCCTGGTTCACCGGCTTCATCGCCTTGATGGGCTGGGTCTGCGGCATGACGGGCGTCGGCTTCATCCTGTCCGGGTATCTGGGTGGGCTGCTCGGCTGGAGCATGACGCAGACAACGCAGATCCTGCTGGCCATCGCGGTGGTGTTCGTCTGCGTGCTGATCAACATCTACGGCGTCCGCTTCGCCACCATGGTCAACAACATCGGCGTCAGCCTCGAGTTGGTGATCACCGTCGGCGCAACGGCATTGATCGCCATCATCGCCTTCTCCGCGCCCGAGAACCATCAGCCCATCTCGACACTGTTCACCGGCGGCGAAGCCGGCGACAAGGACTCCTACATGCTGGCGTGGCTGGCGGCGGCGCTCGGCCCGTTCTTCGGCCTGATCGGCGTCGAGTCCGGCGCCGACGTCGCCGAGGAGACCAAGAATGCCCGGCGCGTGGTGCCCAAGACCATGTTCTACGCGCTGATCACCTCGATCGTCATCGAGTTCCTGATGTACGTCGTGTACGTGCTGGCCATCAAGGATCCCGCTGCGGTGGAGGCCAATTCCGCCGCGCCCATCGAGGAGATCATCACCCAGCAGGCCGGCCCCGTCGTCACCAAGATCGTCGTCGCCATCGCCCTGACGAACATCCTGGCCTGCCTGCTCGCCAACATCCTGGTCGCCACCCGGCTCACCTACTCGATGGCTCGCGACAACATGCTGCCGTTCTCGCACGTGTGGCGCCACGTCTCGCCCAAGAGCAAGGCTCCGACGTACGCGGTGATCGGATTGGGTTGCCTGTCAACGCTTCTGCTGCTGTCGGCCCTGGTGAACGAGAAGGCGTTCAACTACATCATCGGTATCGCGTCGCTGCTGTTCTTCTTCGTCTACATCCTCCAGACCATCGGCCTGCTCGTCGGCTACAAGCGCGGCACCATCCCCGCGCCCGAGCCCGGCACCTTCGATCTGGGCCGGTTCCGGTTGCCGCTGTACGTCACCGCCCTGGTGGTGTTCCTCGGCGTCGCGGTGGCGCTGCTCTTCCTGCCCCAGTTCACCAACAACAAGTGGGTCTTCCTCGGCATCGTCGTGCTCGCGGCGATCTGGTGGGCCACCGGCTTGAAGTCGCGGCTGAGCCGTGGTGACGCCGGGGCCGACTACGCCAAGACCCACCACATCTGACCGACCCCCTGTTGACTCTGCGTCCACGACGCCGACCCCTCGCGCCGTGGACGCAGAGTCAACCCAAACCCGAAGGGAATCAACATGACCGCAACCACACAGTCCTCACCCGGGCGCTCCTCCGCCGACCTCGGCACCTCCAACCTCGTCGCCGTGGAACCCGGTGCCATCCGGGAAGACACCCCCGCCGGCTCGGTGATCCAGTACAGCGACTACGAGCTGGACACCTCCAGCCCGTTCGCCGGTGGCGTCGCCTGGATCGAGGGTGAGTTCATGCCGGCCGAAGAAGCCAAGATCTCGATCTTCGACACCGGCTTCGGGCACTCCGATCTCACCTACACCGTCGCCCACGTCTGGCACGGCAACATCTTCCGACTCGGCGACCATCTGGACCGGCTGCTCGACGGGTCCCGCAAGCTGCGGCTCGATCCGGGAATGTCCAAAGACGAGCTCGCCGAGATCACCAAGAAGTGTGTCTCGCTGTCGCAGCTGCGGGAGTCCTTCGTCAACCTGACCGTCACCCGCGGCTACGGAAAACGCAAGGGGGAGAAGGATCTCTCCAAGCTCACCCACCAGGTGTACATCTACGCAATCCCGTACCTGTGGGCCTTCCCGCCGGCCGAGCAGATCTTCGGTACCACCGCCGTCGTGCCGCGTCACGTACGCCGGGCCGGCCGCAACACCGTCGACCCCACCATCAAGAACTACCAGTGGGGGGATCTGACCGCGGCCAGTTTCGAGGCCAAGGACCGGGGCGCGCGCACCGCGATCCTGCTGGACGCCGACAATTGTGTGGCCGAAGGCCCGGGCTTCAACGTGTGCATCGTCAAGGACGGAAAGCTGGCCTCGCCCTCACGAAACGCACTTCCCGGGATCACCCGCAAGACGGTGTTCGAACTCGCCGACCAGATGGGCATCGAGGCGACGTTGCGCGATGTCACCAGCCACGAGCTCTACGACGCCGACGAGATCATGGCCGTGACTACAGCCGGCGGTGTCACCCCGATCAACACGCTCGACGGGGAGAAGATCGGCAACGGCGAGCCGGGACCGCTGACCGTGGCGATCCGGGACCGGTTCTGGGCGTTGATGGACGAGCCGTCGGACCTGATCGAGGCCATCCAGTACTGACCGAGGTCTGAGCGTCACCGCCCCGGTGGTTTGAGCACGGTCATGGCCGCGCGCATCACCGGGGCGGGCACACGGTCCTTGGCGGCCAGCGCGGCGTCGGCCAGCCGGGTGCGAGCGGGTGTGCCGCGGCCGAACCAGCGGTTCAACGGCCCGCCCGATGGTTCGAGGTCGACGTGCAGCGGGGGAGCGCCGTCGCCGGCGCCCAGCGCGTGAGAGATGACCACCCGCTGGATTTCGCTGGTGCCTTCGAAGATGGTGTACAGCTTGGCATCTCGATACCACTTCTCCACCGGATGGTCGCTGATGTAACCCCAGCCGCCCATGGTCTGGATGGCGCGCTCCGTGGTCGCCACCGCCACCTCGCTGGCCGCGAGCTTGGACATCGACCCCTCACCTCGCTCGAACGGCACACCGGTGGCCGCCATCCAGGAGGCCCGCCACGTGAGCAACCGCGCCGCGTCGATGCGCGTCGCGAGGTCGGCCAGCGGGAACGCGATTCCCTGGTTGTCGATGATCGGCGCACCGAAAGCCACCCGGCGGTTGGCGTACTCGGTCACGTATTCCAGTGCCGCGCGGGCGATTCCGAGAGCCTGCGCAGCCACCATGGGCCGGGTCTGTTCGAAGGTGCCCAAGGTGGCCGACCCTGAGTGCTTTGCGCCCTCGACGACCTCGCGGGCCTTGGCCAGCTTGTGTTCCAGCTTGTCCGTGCCCCCGAGCAGATTCTCGGCCGGCACCCGCACACCGTCGAACTTCAGCTCGGCGGTGTGTGAGGCACGGCAGCCCAGCTTGTCGAGCTTGCGCACCATGGTCAGCCCCTCGGTGCCGCCCGGGACGATGAACAGCGCCTGGCCCCGATGGCCCAGCTCTTCGTCGACGACGGCGTTGACCACATGCACGTTGGCGATGCCTCCGTTGCCGATCCACATCTTGTGCCCGTCGATCACCCAATCGGAGCCATCGCGACGGGCCCGGGTGCGCAGGTTGCGCACATCGCTGCCGCCCTCCGGTTCGGAGATCGCGAGCGCCGCGAGTTTGATGTCGTCGGCGGTGCCGAAGCATTCCGGAGCCCACTGCAGCATCTGCTCGGGAGTGGCGGCCTGGCCGATGGCCGACAGCGCCAGCGCCGGCATCACCACGGCCAGTCCGATCCCGGCGCAGCCCCAGAAGATCTCCTCCATGAACATCGGCAGCGACAGCCCGGTCGGGTCGCCGATGAGGTCGCGGTAGAACAGCGGGCTGTAGAAGCCGCGGCGGGCGGCCTCCTCGAGTACCGGCCACGGGAACTCCTGGCGTCGGTCGTACTCGGCCGCCACGGGCCGGATCACCGTTTCGGCGAACTGGTGCGCGCGGCGCGCGAGATCATGCTGTGCCGTTGTCGGAGTCAGGTCGAAGCCCACAGTTTTTTCCTCCGCCCCACGGCGTTTTCGCCCGTTTCGAGCACCCATACCCAAAGCCGCGCGATGGCAATCGGCGCCGAGTTCAGCGAGGTTTTGCCGCAGGCCCGCCGGGTACCTCGACGCACATGCCGAAAACCACCAAGCACGGCGGCGCCAAGAAGAGCGAACTACCGAGCACACTGCAGAAATCCGACAAGAAGGCCCAGCGCACATTCGCCAAGACCTACGACTCGGCCGCTGATCAGTACGACGGTGACGAGCAGCGCGCCCACCGCGTTGCCTACAGCGCGCTGAAGCACTCCTTCGAAAAGGTGGGCGATCACTGGGAGGAGAAGGACGAGAAGGGCCCCTCCGACGAACGGTCCGAGAGTGGGGGACCCAACCCGTCCGGTGAGAGCGCCGAAGGGGTCAACGCCAACGCCTCCAAGAAACACCTCGTCGACGTCGCGCGCAAACTCGATATCAGCGGGCGGTCGACGATGACCAAGGAGGAGTTGGTGGACGCCATCCAGAAAGAGAACCGCCGCGTCTCTGCGCGCAATCGTTAACGGGTGACCTGAGGGTCCTCGCGGGGATCGTCGAAGAACTCCAGCAGGTACTTGCTCTCGTCGATCTCTCCGATGGTGCGGCGCGCCTTCCTCCGTGTGATCAGGATGGCGATGGCGGCGAAGATCCAGATGACGTACTGCACCGCCCACGCGGTGCGGAACGAGTCGAAGGTGAAGCCGCCTGCGGCGTCCATGATCATCCCCATCGACTGCATCACCAGCAGCGAGGCCAGGAAACCGCCCATGTTGACGATGCCCTGTGCGGTACCCAGGGTCTGCGCGGGGTTGAAGGTGCGGGCGAAGTCGAAGCCGACCATGGACCCCGGCCCGCCCACCGAGATGACGATGACGAGCAGCACCAGCAGCCACAACGGTGCCGCGGAGGGCAGTGCCAGCACCACCGTCCAGATCGTTGCGTTGCTAACCACGATCCCGAGCACCACATGGGATCGGCGATGCGGGTTGCGTCCGGTGAAGAGCCCGATCAGGACGCCCGCCGCGACCGAGGCGGCCACGGAGGTGGTCAGCAGCAGGCCGGCCGTCGTACGGGAGAGTCCCTGGGCGGTGGTCAGGTAGGGCACACCCCACATCAGCGCGAAGACGGTGACCGAGAACTGCGTGCCCATGTGGGTGAAGAAGCCGAGCCGGGTTCCCGGCCGCAACCACGTCGCCTTCAGGCTGGACACCGTCTGGGCCAAACCGGCGGACCTGACGGGCACGGCCGGTCCGGTGGGAGTGTTCTTCACCAGCGTGAGCACCAGGGCGATGGCCAGCAGCCCGAACGCGCTCGCCGTCAGATAGGCGGTCTGCCAACCCGCACCGGACAGCAACGCCAGGAAGGGCAGCGCGGAGAGCACCTGGCCGAACTGGCCACAGAAACCCGTCAGCTGAGTGACGAGCGGGATGCGGTGTTCGGGGAACCAGAAGGGCACCAACCGCAATACCGAGATGAAGGTGAAGGCATCTCCCAGTCCGAGAACCGCGCGCGCCGCGACCGCCGAGGGCAGGGATTCGGTGAGCGCGAGCGTCAGTTGTCCCGCCGCCATCAGGGTCCCGCCGGCGACGATCATCACCCGCGAGCCGAATCGGTCCAGCAGCAGACCCGCCGGGATCTGAGCCAGCGCGTAGACGATCACCTGGAGAACGACGAAGGTCGACAGCACCGCCGGCGGGGCATGGAAGCGTTCGGCGGCGTCGAGGCCGGACACCCCCAGAGTTGTGCGGTCGAGAACCGCGACGACGTACGCCAAAAGCCCGGTGGACCAGACGATCCAGGCACGCACGGTCGCTCCCTTCTCCGCATCCGATGGTCCCTCATTGCGGGATCGATGCAGAAATCCATGGGCTGTGAGTTCACTCGCAACCTTGGGTCACGGTCGCCAGCATGTCGCGCGCGTGTTGACTGAACTTGCATTTCTTTGCACAGAAAATGCTGATGGTTGCGGCGAAGGTGCTGATCAGATTCGGTTGCTGGCGGCCGATTGGATGTGTTGCGCGAGTTGTTGAATGTTTGCCAGATGGGCTGTTTCGGGTACCATCCCGCCATGCGCCTGTCGATGACGATGCTGGGTCTCTGACGTTGACTCAGTACCGGATCGGGGAGCTGGCCGAGGTGTCGGGGGTGAACGCCCGCAATATCCGCGCCTACCGCGAACGTGGCCTGCTCGATCCGCCCACTCGCATCGGTCGCGCCGCCATCTACGGCGATGCGCATCTGGCGCAGCTGCGGGTGATTGATCAGCTGCTGAGCCGGGGCTTCACCTCGGCGCACATCGCCGACTTCTTCGCCGCAGTGCGGTCCGGCCGTGATCTGGCCGATGTACTGGGGCTGACCGACGTGTGCGTGGCGGCCGAGGCGGTACCGATCGAGGTCGAGATCGGCGCCGAGGACGCTGCCCGGATGGTGACGACTGGGCTGGCCTACACCCTGGGTGACCAGCTGCTGCTCGCTGATCCGGACCTGGTGCGGATCGTCTCGCGCGCCCCGGACCGACGGCGGTACCTGAGGGTGCTGGTCGAGGTGTTCGTCTCGACGCGAGCTGGGGTGGCCGCTGCGGCCCAGGATGTCGAATCCCTCCTGCAGGGCGCCGTGGCCGAGCTCGATTCCATCGGCCAGCCGGAGCGGGTGTTGCAGGACTACCGGGACCTGGCCGCCATCGTGATCGCCCGTCAGGTCGACAACGCGATACGCAGGCCGTTGGCCCGATCCGGCGCCTGAGATTCTTGATACAGCCGCGCACCTGCACCAGGTCGAGATCGACAAGCGCAAGGTCGCCGGCGTCGGTGTGGACATCAACCACATCCTCAAGCCCAGCTACGGGCAGTGGGACTGAGGGGCACCCGGGGTAGTTCGCCAGGGCTTGACGCCAGCAAACTATTCTGCGTTCGGCGAACGCAATTTTTGTTGACAGCTGTCACGTTTCCGGGTCCGACGGGGCCGGGATTACCGCGAGGTGCGACGAAAAACACTAGGTAACGATTTGATAACAGTACTGCTGTGATCAGCGCAGTTGTGGCTACTGGACCGTAACCACCTGCATGCAGGACGTTTGTCCTCCAACCTCAACGCGCCGGTTCAACCGCTTGTTACCCGCGGCCGGGTTACCGGCGCGTAGAACTCGCCAGTAACCATCTCGCACCCGAAACTGGCTCTAGCTCTTATGACACTCTTAGTGCAGTCGGTGCCGCCGTTCGTCACCCGTCACAAGGATCGAGAGCCCGCCTGCAGAACCCGCTCCAGCCGGGTCCGCAGCAGCGGCATCACGACGGGCAGGTCGACGGCGACCGCCAACTGACACCTTCGCAGGGCAGCGCAGGTCTGAGACCTAACAACGAATGCCATTCGGTCAGCACTGGACCGAGTGCCGTTCACCCAGAAGTATCTAGGAGACATACACGGTGACGATCTTCGAGCACGACAAGCTTGCTGCTAACTACGACGGTTCCACAAACCCCAATGGCAACGCTGCCGCGCCCGCGCACTCCTCGTCCCACGCCCTGGTGGACCGGCTCACCGACGGTGAGCCCTATGCCGTCGCATTCGGCGGCCAGGGCAGCGCCTGGCTCGAGACTCTCGAGGAACTGGTGTCCTCGGCCGGCATCGAGTCCGATCTGGCGACCCTCGCCGGCGAAGCCGAACTGCTTCTCGAGCCCGTCGCCACAGAACTCGTCGTCGTCCGACCGATCGGCTTCGAGCCGCTGCGCTGGGTGCGCGCGCTCGCAGCCGAGGAGCCGGTGCCCTCGGCCAAACAACTCACCTCGGCGGCCGTATCGGTGCCCGGCGTTCTGCTGACCCAGATCGCCGCTGTGCGCGCGCTGGCCCGCCAGGGTATGGATCTGGCCGCCGTGCCGCCCGTGGCCGTGGCGGGCCACTCTCAGGGTGTGCTGGCGGTCGAGGCGCTCAAAGCCGGCGGCAGCCAGGACGTCCAGCTTCTCGCGCTGGCCCAGCTGATCGGCGCCGCGGGCACGCTCGTGGCCCGCCGCCGCGGCATCTCGATCCTCGGAGACCGCCCGCCCATGGTGTCGGTCACCAACGCCGACCCCGAGCGCATCTACGAGCTGCTCGAGGAGTTCTCCCAGGACGTGCGCACCGTGCTGCCGCCGGTGCTGTCCATCCGCAACGGCCGCCGCTCCGTCGTCATCACCGGCACCCCGGAGCAGCTGTCCCGGTTCGAGCTCTACTGCGAGCAGATCGCCGAGAAGGAAGAGGCCGAGCGCAAGAACAAGCTGCGCGGCGGTGCCGTCTTCAACCCGGTCTTCGAGCCCGTCCAGGTCGAGGTTGGATTCCACTCGCCGCGCCTGTCCGACGGTGTCGAGCTCGTCGCCGAATGGGCCGAGAAGGTGGGCCTCGACGTCGAGCAGGCCCGCGCCATGACCGAAGCCATCCTGGTGAGCCAGGTGGACTGGGTCGACGAGATCTCCGCGCTCCACGACGCCGGCGCCAAGTGGATCCTGGACCTGGGCCCGGGCGACATCCTGACCCGGCTCACCGCCCCGGTGATCCGCGGTCTGGGCATCGGCATCGTCCCCGCCGCGACCCGCGGCGGACAGCGCAACCTGTTCACCATCGGCGCCGTCCCCGAGGTGGCCCGGCCGTGGACCAGCTATGCCCCGTCGCTGGTCACCCTGCCCGACGGCTCGGTCAAGCTGTCGACGAAGTTCACCCGCCTCACCGGTCGCTCGCCGATCCTGCTCGCCGGCATGACGCCGACGACGGTTGACGCCAAGATCGTCGCCGCGGCGGCCAATGCCGGCCACTGGGCCGAGCTGGCCGGCGGTGGCCAGGTCACCGAGGAGATCTTCAACGACCGCATCGCCGAGCTGACCACCCTGCTCGAGCCCGGGCGTGCCATCCAGTTCAACTCGCTGTTCCTCGACCCGTATCTGTGGAAGCTGCAGGTCGGTTCCAAGCGGCTGGTGCAGCGCGCCCGTCAGTCGGGTGCGCCCATCGACGGACTGGTCGTCACCGCGGGAATTCCCGACCTCGAAGAGGCCGTCGAGCTGATCGAGGAGCTCAACGGCATCGGCATCAGCCACGTGGTGTTCAAGCCGGGCACCGTCGAGCAGATCCGCTCGGTCATCCGCATCGCCACCGAGGTGCCCACCCGGCCCGTCATCGTTCACATCGAGGGCGGCCGCGCCGGTGGCCACCACTCGTGGGAGGACCTCGACGACCTGCTGCTGGCCACCTACTCCGAACTGCGCAGCCGCGCCAACATCACCGTCTGCGTCGGTGGCGGTATCGGCACGCCGGAACGCGCCGCCGAGTACCTGTCCGGCCGTTGGTCGCGGGGCTACGGCTTCCCGCTGATGCCGGTCGACGGCATCCTGGTGGGAACCGCTGCGATGGCGACCCTCGAATCCACCACCAGCCCGCAGGTCAAGCAGCTGCTGGTGGACACCACCGGCACCGAGCACTGGGTCGGCGCGGGCAAGGCGCAGGGCGGTATGGCTTCCGGCCGGAGCCAGCTGGGCGCCGACATCCACGAGATCGACAACACCGCATCGCGTTGCGGCCGCCTGCTCGACGAGGTAGCCGGTGACGCCGACGCGGTGGCCGCTCGCCGCGACGAGATCATCGCCGCGATGGCCAACACCGCCAAGCCGTACTTCGGTGACGTCGCCACCATGACCTACGAGCAGTGGCTGCGCCGCTTCGTCGAATTGGCCATCGGCGAGGGCGATTCCACCGCCGACACCAAGCGGGACCACTCGCCGTGGCTCGACGTCACCTGGCGTGACCGCTTCACCGACATGTTGCAGCGCGCCGAGGCCCGCCTCGACGCCAAGGACTACGGGCCCATCGAAACCCTCTACGGCGCAACCGAAGAGGGCGAGGCACTGCTGGAGAACCCGCAGCAGGCGATCGCTGCTCTGCTGGAGCGCTTCCCGGATGCCTCGACGGTCAAGCTGCATCCCGCCGACGTCCCGTTCTTCATCAACCTGTGCAAGACGCCCGGCAAGCCGGTCAACTTCGTGCCCGTGGTCGACAAGGACGTGCGCCGCTGGTGGCGCAGCGACTCGCTGTGGCAGGCGCATGACGCCCGCTACTCCGCTGACCAGGTGTGCATCATCCCCGGCACCGCCGCCGTCGCCGGGATCACCCGCGTCGACGAGCCGGTGGGTGAACTGCTCGACCGCTTCGAGCAGGCCGCCATCGACGAGGCCGTCACTGCCGGAGTCCAGCCCGCTGCGGTGCTGTCCCGGTTGCAGAACGTCTCCAGCGCGCTGTCGCTGGTCCTCGATGCTCCCGACGTCCTGTGGGCCGGTCGTACCGCCACCAACCCGGTGCACCGCATCGCCGCACCCGCGGAATGGCAAGTGCGCGACGAGAGTTCCGCCACGCACCATGCCACCGGCGCTCGCCTCGAGGTCGCTGACGAAAAGGTGATCCTGAGCGTGCCGCTGTCGGGCACCTGGATCGAGATCGCCTTCACCCTGCCGTCCTCCACCGTTGACGGTGGTGCCCCGGTGGTCACCACCGACGACGCGGCCACCGCCATGCGCGCGGTGCTGGCGATCGCCGCCGGCGCCGAGGGCCCCGAGGCACTGCCGGTCCCGGTGGACGGCACCACCACGGTCACCGTCGAGTGGGACCCGGAGCGCGTCGCCGACCACACCGGCGTCACCGCCACCTTCGGCGCCCCGTTGGCGCCGACGCTCACCGTGGTTCCCGACGCGTTGGTCGGCCGCTGCTGGCCCGCGGTGTTCGCCGCCATCGGTTCCGCTGTCACCGACTCCGGCTTCCCGGTGGTCGAGGGTCTGCTGAGCCTGGTGCACCTGGACCACGCCGCCTCGCTGGTGGCGCCGCTGCCCAAGGACAAGGCCGAATTGACGGTTGCCGCAACGGCTTCGGCGGCTTATGACACCGAGGTCGGCCGTGTTGTGCCGGTGGAGGTGACCGTGAGCGCCTCCGACGGCACCGTGCTGGCCACCCTCGAGGAGCGCTTCGCGATCCGTGGGCGCACCGGCGCGGCCGAGCTGACCGACCCGCTGCGCGCCGGTGGTGCGGTGTCCGACAACGAGACCGACACCCCGCGTCGCCGTCGTCGTGACGTCACGCTGACCGCGCCGGTCGACATGCGGCCGTTCGCGGTGGTCTCCGGTGACCACAACCCGATCCACACCGATCAGGCCGCCGCGCTGCTGGCCGGCCTGGAATCGCCCATCGTGCACGGTATGTGGCTCTCGGCCGCCGCCCAGCACGTGGTGACCGCCACCGACGGCAAGCCCGTCCCACCGGCCAAGCTGCTCGGCTGGACCGCTCGCTTCCTCGGCATGGTCAAGCCCGGCGACGAGGTGGACTTCCGCGTCGACCGCGTCGGTGTCGACCTCGGCGGTGAGGTGCTCGAGATCGCAGCCCGCATCGGCTCCGATCTGGTGATGTCGGCGACCGCGCGACTGGCCGCCCCCAAGACCGTCTACGCGTTCCCCGGTCAGGGCATCCAGTCCAAGGGCATGGGCATGGATGTGCGCGCCCGGTCCAAGGCCGCCCGCAAGATCTGGGACAAGGCCGACAAGTTCACCCGCGAGACCCTCGGCTTCTCCGTGCTGCACGTGGTGCGGGACAACCCGACCAGCCTGATCGCCTCCGGGGTGCACTACCAGCACCCCGAGGGCGTGCTCTACCTGACGCAGTTCACCCAGGTCGCCATGGCCACGGTGGCTGCCGCCCAGGTCGCCGAGATGCGTGAGCAGGGCGCCTTCGTCGAAGGCGCCATCGCCTGCGGTCACTCCGTCGGTGAGTACACCGCGCTGGCCTGTGTGTCGGGCGTGTACGAACTCGAGGCGCTGCTGGAGGTGGTGTTCCACCGCGGCTCGAAGATGCACGACATCGTGCCGCGCGACGCGCAGGGCCGGTCCAACTACCGCCTGGCCGCCATCCGGCCGTCGCAGATCGATCTCGACGACGCCGACGTCACCGACTGGGTGGCCGGGATCGCCGAGCGCACAGGCGAATTCCTGCAGATCGTGAACTACAACCTGCGTGGCTCGCAGTACGCCATCGCCGGTACCGTCCGCGGCCTGGAGGCGCTCGAGGAAGAGGTCGAGCGGCTGCGCGAGATCTCGGGCGGCAAGCGGTCCTTCATCCTGGTTCCGGGTATCGACGTCCCGTTCCACTCCAGCGTGCTGCGGGTCGGTGTCGCCGACTTCCGCCGGGCGCTCGAGCGTGTCATGCCGTTCGACAGCGATCCCGCGCTGATCGTCGGGCGTTACATCCCGAACCTGGTACCCCGGCCGTTCACCCTGGATCGCGATTTCATCCAGGAGATCCGCGATCTGGTGCCCGCCGAGCCGCTCGACGAGATCCTCGCCGACTACGACACGTGGCGTAACGAGCGTCCGTCGGAGTTGATGCGCAAGATCGTCATCGAGCTCCTGGCCTGGCAGTTCGCCAGCCCGGTGCGCTGGATCGAGACCCAGGACCTGCTGTTCATCGAGGAAGCCGCAGGCGGTCTCGGTGTCGAGCGGTTCGTCGAGATCGGTGTGAAGTCCGCACCGACCGTCGCCGGTCTGGCCACCAACACCCTGAAGCTGCCCGAATACGCCCACAGCACAGTGGAAGTGCTCAACTCTGAGCGCGATGCCGCGGTGCTGTTCGCCAACGACACGGATCCCGAGCCGGAGCTCGAGGTCGACGACACCCCGGCACCGGCGGCCGAGGCTTCGCCGGCCGCAGCGGCTCCCGTGGCGGCTCCGGCCGCGCCCTCGGGTGGTCCCCGCCCGGACGACATCTCGTTCGACGCGGCCGATGCCACCGTGGCGCTGATCGGCCTGTCGGCCAAGATGCGGCTGGACCAGATCGAGGCGCTGGACTCCATCGAGTCCATCACCGACGGTGCGTCCTCGCGACGCAACCAGCTGCTGGTCGACCTGGGTTCCGAGCTGAACCTCGGTGCCATCGACGGTGCGGCCGAGGCCGATCTGGGCGCGCTCAAGGGCCAGGTGTCCAAGCTGGCCCGCACCTACAAGCCGTTCGGCCCGGTGCTCTCCGACGCCATCAATGACCAGCTGCGCACGGTCCTCGGGCCGTCCGGCAAGCGGCCGGCCTACATCACCGAACGTGTCAGCAAGACATGGGAACTCGGCCCCGGCTGGGGTAAGCACGTCACCGTCGAGGTGGCGCTGGGCACCCGCGAGGGGTCCAGCGTCCGCGGCGGCGCCCTCGGTGGTCTGCACGACGGTGCGCTGGCGGACACCGCGGCCGTCGACAAGGCGATCGATGCCGCCGTCACCGCGGTGGCCGCTCGCAAGGGCATCGCCGTGTCGCTGCCTTCGGCCGGCGGTGCCGGCGGGGGAGGCGTCGTGGACTCGGCGGCCCTGGGTGAATTCGCCGAGAAGGTCACCGGCCCCGACGGCGTGCTGGCTTCTGCTGCCCGCCTGGTCCTGGGACAGCTGGGACTCGACGTCCCGGTCACCGCGCCCGAAGGATCCTCCGACGCCGCGCTCATCGACCTGGTGACCGCCGAACTCGGATCGGACTGGCCGCGACTGGTCGCGCCGTCGTTCGACGCCAAGAAGGCCGTCGTGCTCGACGACCGGTGGGCGAGCGCCCGCGAGGATCTGGTCAAGCTGTGGCTGACCGACGAGGACGAGATCGACACCGAATGGCCGCGCCTCTCAGAGCGTTTCGAGGGTGCCGGACATGTGGTCGCCACCCAGGCGACATGGTGGCAGGGCCGTGCGCTTGCGGCCGGTAAGCAGACCCACGCGACGTTGTTCGGCCGCATCGCTGCCGGCGCGGAGAACCCGGGCAAGGGCCGCTACAGCGACGAGATCGCCGTGGTGACCGGTGCGTCCAAGGGTTCGATCGCCGCGGGTGTGGTGGCACAGCTGCTCGACGGCGGCGCCACCGTGATCGCGACCACCTCGAAGCTCGACGACAACCGGCTGGGGTTCTACAAGAACCTCTACCGCGACCACGCCCGCTTCGGCGCCAAGCTGTGGGTGCTGCCCGCCAACATGGCCTCCTACTCCGATATCGACGCACTGGTGTCGTGGGTCGGTAGCGAGCAGACCGAAAGCCTTGGGCCGCAGTCGATTCACCTCAAGGATGCCCAGAACCCGACGCTGCTGTTCCCGTTCGCGGCGCCGCGGGTGTCCGGCGACCTCTCCGAGGCCGGCTCCCGGGCCGAGATGGAGATGAAGGTGCTCCTGTGGGCCGTGCAGCGGCTCATCGGTGGCCTGTCCACCATCGGTGCCGAACGCGATATCGCCTCACGTCTGCACGTCGTGCTGCCCGGTTCACCCAACCGCGGCATGTTCGGCGGTGACGGCGCCTACGGCGAGTCGAAGGCCGCGATGGACGCCCTGGTGAACCGCTGGAGCGCGGAGTCCTCCTGGGCGCAGCGGGTCAGCCTGGCGCACGCGCTGATCGGCTGGACCAAGGGCACCGGCCTGATGGGTCACAACGACGCCATCGTCGGCGCGGTCGAGGAAGCCGGCGTCACCACCTACACCAACAGTGAGATGGCGGCGATGCTGCTGGATCTGTGCACCCCGGAGGCCAAGGTCGCCGCGGCGTCCTTGCCCATCAAGGTCGACCTGACCGGTGGCCTGGGCGATATCAAGCTCGACATGGCTGAGCTGGCCGCCAAGGCCCGCGAGGAGATGTCCGCCGAAGCCGCCTCGAACGACGAGGACGAGCTCACCGGGACCATCGCGGCCCTGCCGTCCCCGCCGCGCCCGCACACCCCGGCGCCCGCGCCGGAGTGGGCTCCGCTGGACATCGATCCCGCGGATCTGGTGGTCATCGTCAGCGGTGCCGAACTCGGCCCGTACGGCTCGTCACGCACCCGCTTCGAGATGGAGGTCGACGGCGAGCTGTCGGCCGCCGGCGTGCTCGAACTGGCGTGGACCACCGGGCTGATCAAGTGGGAAGACGACCCGAAGCCGGGCTGGTATGACACGGCCAGCGGCGACCTGGTGCCCGAATCCGAACTGGTCGAGCGGTACCACGACACCGTGGTGGAGAAGTGCGGTATCCGTGAGTTCGTCGACGACGGTGCGATCGACCCCGATCACGCGTCGCCGCTGCTGGTGTCGGTGTTCCTGGACAAGGACTTCAGCTTCGTGGTCTCCAGCGAGGCCGACGCCCGGGCGTTCGTCGATTTCGACCCCGAGCACACCGTGGTGCGCCCGGTGCCGGATTCGAGCGACTGGCAGGTGATCCGCAAGGCGGGCACCGAGATTCGGGTGCCGCGCAAGACCAAGCTGTCGCGGACCGTCGGGGCGCAGATCCCGACCGGCTGGGATCCGACCGTGTGGGGCATCAGCCAGGACATGGCCAACTCGATCGACCGGGTGGCGCTGTGGAACATCGTCGCAACCGTCGATGCGTTCCTCTCCGCCGGGTTCAGCCCGGCCGAGCTGATGCGTTGGGTGCACCCGAGCCTGGTGGCCAGCACGCAGGGCACCGGTATGGGCGGCATGACCTCGATGCAGACCATGTACCACGGCAACCTGCTGGGCCGGAACAAGCCGAACGACATCCTGCAGGAAGTCCTGCCGAACGTCGTTGCCGCGCACGTCATCCAGTCCTACGTGGGCAGCTACGGCGCGATGATCCACCCGGTCGGCGCCTGCGCCACCGCGGCGGTGTCGGTCGAGGAGGGCGTTGACAAGATCAAGCTCGGCAAGGCCGAACTCGTGATCGCCGGCGGTTTCGATGACCTGACCCTGGAAGCCATCATCGGCTTCGGTGACATGGCGGCCACCGCCGACACCGAGGTCATGCGGGCCAAGGGCATCAGCGACTCGAAGTTCTCCCGCGCCAACGACCGTCGGCGCCTGGGCTTCCTGGAAGCCCAGGGCGGCGGCACCATCCTGCTGGCCCGCGGTGACCTCGCGGTCAAGATGGGTCTGCCCGTGCTGGCGGTTGTCGGTTACGCGCAGAGCTTCGCCGACGGTGTGCACACCTCGATCCCGGCCCCGGGCCTCGGCGCCCTGGGCGCCGGCCGCGGTGGCAAGGACTCGGTGTTGGCACGGTCGCTGAACAAGCTGGGTGTGGGAGCCGACGACATCTCGGTGATCTACAAGCACGACACCTCGACGCTGGCCAACGATCCCAACGAGACCGAGCTGCACGAGCGCCTCGCGGACTCGATGGGACGCTCTGAAGGTGCACCGCTGTTCATCGTCAGCCAGAAGACGCTGACCGGCCACGCCAAGGGCGGTGCCGCGGTGTTCCAGATGATGGGCCTGTGCCAGGTCCTGCGCGACGGCGTGATCCCGCCGAACCGCAGCCTGGATTGTGTCGACGACGAGCTGGCCACCTCCGGTCACTTCGTGTGGCCGCGGGAGACCCTGCGGCTCGGGGAGAAGTTCCCGCTCAAGGCCGGTCTGGTGACCAGCCTCGGGTTCGGGCACGTCTCGGGTCTGATCGCTCTGGTGCACCCGGCGGCGTTCCTGGCGACGCTGAGCGACGACGAGCGGGAGACCTATCTGGCTCGAGCCGAGGAGCGCACGCTCGCCGGCAAGCGCCGGTTGGCGTCGGCCATCGCCGGTGGTCGCCCGATGTACGAGCGGCCCGCCGATCGCCGGTTCGATCACGACACGGCCGAGAAGCCCCAGGAAGCGGCGATGCTGCTGAATCCGGCTTCGCGATTGGGTGATGACGACATCTACATCCGGTGATCGGTCGGTGACCGCTGATCCGTTAGGGTTCACGGCGTGGCGATAGTCGGAATCGGTATCGATGTGGTGTCCATCCCCGACTTCGCCGAGCAGGTCGACCAGCCCGGGACCGTGTTCGCCGAGACGTTCACGCCGGGGGAGCGCCGCGACGCCGCCGACAAGAGTTCGGTGGCGGCGCGGCACCTGGCGGCCCGCTGGGCGGCGAAAGAGGCTGTGATCAAGGCGTGGTCGGGGTCGCGGTTCGCGCAGCGGCCGGTGTTGCCGGAGGGGATCCACCGCGACATCGAGGTGGTCACCGACATGTGGGGCCGGCCGAAGGTCCGGCTCACCGGTGCCATCGCCGAGCACCTGGTCGATGTGACCATCCACGTGTCGCTGACCCACGAAGGTGACACCGCGGCCGCCGTCGCCATTCTCGAAACCAGCTAGCGCCGCACCACCCTTCTGGCGCGAGCGCGCGTGTTTGTACGGCGACACTCCGTGTCGGGCGTACAAACACGCGCGCTCGCCAGATGGGGGCACACCGTCTGAGCCTGCACGGAGAGGCGGCTGCGTCCGGCAGATTACTGTGGGCGCCATGACTGATCTCGTCGCACGCGTCCAGGAAGTCCTGCCGTCGGTCCGCGCGGACCTCGAGGATCTGGTGCGCATTCAGTCGGTGTGGGCCGACCCGGCCCGTCGCGACGAGGTGCACCGCAGCGCGCAGAAGGTGGCCGACCTGTTCACCGGCGTCGGATTCGACGACGTCCGGATCGTCAGCGAAGGCGGCGCCCCGGCCGTCATCGCCCGCCATCCGGCACCGGCCGGCGCGCCGACGGTCCTGCTGTATGCCCATCACGATGTACAGCCCGAAGGCGACCCGGCGCAATGGCATTCGGCGCCCTTCGAACCGACCGAGCGCAACGGCCGGCTCTACGGTCGCGGCACAGCCGATGACAAGGCCGGTATCGCAACACATCTGGCGGCCATCCGCGCCTTCGAGGGCAATCCTCCCGTCGGTGTCACCGTGTTCGTCGAAGGGGAAGAGGAGTCGGGTTCCCCGTCGTTGAGCAGGCTGCTGGAAACCCACCAGGACCTGCTGGCCGCCGACGTCATCATCATCGCCGACTCCGACAACTGGAGCACCGAGATACCGTCGCTCACGGTGTCATTGCGCGGTTTGGCCGATTGTGTGGTCGAGGTCGAGACCCTGGACCACGGCTTGCACTCCGGAATGTGGGGCGGGGTGGTGCCGGACGCCATCTCGGCATTGGTGCGCCTGCTGGCCAGCTTGCACGACGACCAGGGCAACGTGGCGGTCAAAGGGCTGCATCACGGCACCGCGAGCGAGGTCGACTACACCCCGGAACGGGTGCGCGCCGACACCGGAATGCTCGACGGCGTGCAGGAGATCGGGGAGGGGTCGGTGCCCGAGCGGCTCTGGGCCAAACCGGCGATCACCGTCATCGGTATCGACACCACTTCGGTTGCGGCGTCCTCGAACACACTGATTCCGCGGGCCCGCGCCAAGGTCAGCATGCGGGTGGCCCCGGGTGGGGACGCCGGAGCGCATCTGGCGGCGCTGCGCGCCCACCTCGAGGAGCACGCCCCGTGGGGCGCGAAGGTCACGGTCACCCCCGGGGATGTCGGGCAGCCCTACGCCATCGACGCCACCGGCCCGGTGTACGACGCTGCGCGTACCGCGTTCCGGCAGGCGTGGGGCGTCGACGCGGTGGACACCGGGGTGGGCGGGTCGATCCCGTTCATCGCGGAGTTCGCCAAGGCCTTCCCGGCGGCCACCATCCTGGTGACCGGTGTCGAAGACCCGAACACGCAGGCGCACAGCATCAACGAGAGCCTGCACCTCGGGGTGCTGGAACGTGCCGCCACGTCGGAGGCACTGCTGCTGCAGGCGCTGGCGCAGCGCTAGACCGAGATGTCGCGGCGCAATTTGGCGACGTGACCGGTGGCCTTGACGTTGTACTGGGCCACCTCGATGTTGCCGTCTTCGTCCACGACGAATGTCGAGCGGATCACGCCCTGCACGGTCTTGCCGTACATCTTCTTCTCGCCGAACGCGCCCCACGCGGCGAGCACGGACTTGTCCGGGTCGGACAGCAGCGGGAAGGTCAGCTCTTCGTTGTCGCGGAACTTGGCCAGCTTCGCGGGCTTGTCGGGGGAGATGCCGACGACGTCGAGTCCGGCGCCGTTGAGTTCGGCGAGGCTGTCGCGGAAGTCGCAGGCCTGTTTGGTGCAGCCCGGCGTCGAGGCGGCGGGGTAGAAGTACACGATGACCTTGCGGCCCTTGAAGTCCGCCAACGCGACGGTGTTGCCGTCGGCGTCGGGCAGGCTGAACGCAGGCGCTTTGTCGCCCACCTGGAGACGGGGGGTTTCGGACACGTGGAACTCCTCACGGCGGTGTCAGTAGAACGTGCGGTACCCGGCTGAACTAGGGTAGTGCGGCAGGATGGCATCTCTCGTAAGGAGATCCCCGAAGGGGTTAGTGCCGGAGGAAGTGAGGAACCGTGCCGGACCGAGATCCAGAAGAGATCCGGAAGGACATCGACGAGGCTCGTGATCGGCTGGCCTCCACCGTCGACGCTCTTGCCGTGCGCGCCAATCCCACCCGCATCGCCGAGGACGTGAAGGCCCGAGTGCTCACGTTCGTGACCAAACCCGCCGTGGCGGCCTCGTTGGCCGGCGTGGGGTTGGTGACGGTGGTGCTGATCATCCGCAGGGCGCGCCGCTGACATACGCCCGCATCAGCGGCGGCGGAACCACCCGAAACTCAGCCGAAACGACGGCGGGTTCGCCTGCAGCCCCAGCCGGCTGCAGCTGTGGACGAACAGCACGTCCGAATTCTCTGATTGCGGAGTTACATCTGTGTCGCATGATGCTTGCGCTGCTGTGGTGTCTGGAAAAAACCCCAGCGTAGACATTGGCTAACTCCCCGCTTCATCTAACCGCGGCCGGCACGCCACGGGTTCAGCTAACTGGATGGTAACAGCCGGGACCAGAATGCTGCACGCTGAAGCTGCGCACATGGTGTCAGAGCCGAAGAATGACGGGAATGCAGATAACTTCAATGTGTCACCACAACGGGGATGCCAGCACCACCGCGGCACATATTGACTCAAACGCTGATTAGATACGGCACCGGATGACGAAACTGACCGACGGGCAAATAACGGCCGTTTGCCCAGGAGGTGCTCGGTCTCAGACGGACAGGATGTGGCCCTCGCTCGCCGCGACGGTGCCATCGAGGAGCGCTGCGTAGCAGGCATCGATCGCCGTCGTTCCGCGGCCACGCACAACGGTCAGCCACGGGTTCTCCGCACGGGTCACCGGCTCCATGAACGCGGCCCAGGCAACGCCGAGGCGCTTCTGCAGATCGGCCGCGCCCCACTCGGCGGTGCGCTTCTGCAATTGATCGGGCGCGAAGAACAAGACGGGGGCCGGCCCCGGCAGATCCTCACCGCCGCCGAACTCGTTCCAGTGCGTCGCGCCGACAGCGCAGCTGTAAGCGAGTTTGTCCTCGAGTCGCCGATGTACGGCCGCGCGCACCTGCGCACTGCCACTGAAATCGACGTACACCGCGGCGTTGTCGGCCAGGGCGTCGGCGACGTCGTCGTAGCAGAGCACCTGGTCATAACAGCCCAGTGACCGGGTGAATGCCGCATTCGCCGGCGAGGTGAGTCCGACGACCTTCACCGCGCTGAGGCGTAGACCGAGGCAGAACGCGGTGCCGTAGGCGGTCTTGCTGGATGCGCTGGACAGGATCACGGTGCCCGTCCCGAAGAAGCCGTTGTCGGCGAGGAAATCGTCGATGAGGAACGACGTGCCGAACTGCGGCCGCAACAGGGCTTGCTGAGGCTCGAGTTCGGGGGTGTAGCCCGGATCGGCGCTGCAGCGAATGTAGGTGTTGTAGATCGGCGCACGCTCACGCCGGTGGGCGGCGCCGTCGACAAAGCCGCGGGCGTCGTCGTGAGTGGGTTGCAGAACAGCTTCGTCGGCGACAGGCCAGTATCCGTAGAAGCGGTCACCGACGTCGACGCCGGCATACCGGGACTCGACGACGGAGGCGAAGCCCCACACCGGCAGGCTGCCGGTGGTGGCGTCACCGGTCGGAAAAAAATCCCAATAGTTCATCGCGTCCCCGAACGCGGCGTAGGTGATGTTGTTCGACGTGAGCGCAAATGCGTCGACATGGCATCGCACTTCGCCGTCGACGAGTGCGGCCGAAGGGGTGGTATCCCAGTGGGTTCGCCGCACGTCATCACGCTGGACGACAAATCGTGTGGTCATGGCGGAGCTCCTTCCCAGCCCGAAGTCTGGCAGGTCCGCACGGCCGTGGATGGGGTAGCGCACTACCCCTGAGCTTGCTGACCCGCGCGCCGCGTCAGGTAGTCGATCTGGAGGTGGATCGAGTAGAGCACCAGCGGCGGCAGCACGATGAACGGCACGTTCTCGCCGATGAACTTGAACCACAGCCCGAAGCCGCCCTGCCCGATATCGGCGAACCCGGCGCCCACTTCGGAGATGAAATACACCGCGGTGCTGCTCATCAGGACGGCGCAGCCGGCGAAGGCGATCCACAAGCTGCGGATGCGGCGCTCCGTGGGCAGATCCTTGCGGATCAGCCGCGTCCACATCGTGAAAACGATGACGCCGGTGCTCACTCCGACCACTTCGAGTCCGAACACCCACGGATTGCCGCTCGTGTAGCGGGTGTCGGCGAGGCCGTACTGCCACCACAGCCACTTCCACCCGGGGTCGTCGGTGGGCGCCCACCAGCCGAAGGGATGTCCGATCAGGAACATCAATTCGTAGCCGATCTGGCTGCACGCGGTGTAGGGCAGATAGAACAGTGTCAGCTCGGCGGCCTTGTCGAGCCGGGTTCGTTGCTCACCCGGTGCGTTCCAGAGGATGACGAAGGGCAGCAGCATCACCGGCACGCCGAACAGCACGTTGGCGACGACGTCGGAGGTGAACGTCGGCTCGATGAAGCCGGCGGAGACGCCCACCGTCATGACGAGGAACACCACCGCGGTGAAGATCGCGACGCCGAGATAGATCCTCAACCGGTGGGGCGCCCCGGGCCGGGACAGGTCGTGGCGGGGCTCGGCCAGGGTAGTCACGATTGACGCCCGCCGCGCGCTGTGTGAATGTCATACGCAATCATGAGAATTACATTCTCATGAGCGGCAGGCCGATCGGAGGACTTTGCATGGCCACCGGAGACTCCGACGTCGATTTCTTCCGCGACCGGCACCTCGTCACCGATCCCTACCCGTACTTCGACGACCTCCGACGGCGGTGTCCGGTCATCACGGAAAAGCACTACGGCGTGGCCATGGTGACGGGGTGGGACGAAGCGGTGCAGGTGTACAACGACGCGGCGTCGTTCTCCTCCTGTACGTCGGTGACGGGGCCGTTCCCGGGGTTCCCGGTCCCACTCGATGGCGACGACGTGAGCGCGCTGATCGACAAGCACCGGCACGAATTGCCGTTCAGCGATCAACTGCCGGCGCTCGACCCGCCGGCGCACACCGACCACCGTTCGTTGCTGATGCGGCTGATGACGCCGAAGCGGCTCAAGGAAAACGAAGACGCGATGTGGCGGCTGGCCGACGAGGTGCTCGACGACTTCCTGGCGCCGGGAGAAGGCGAGTTCATCAAAGGTTTTGCCAGCCCCTTCACCCTGCTGGTGATCGCCGACCTGCTCGGGATCCCGGATGACGACCGGGAGACCTTCGTCCGCGGAATTCGCGAGCACTCCGGCGGCGGTATCGGCAGTACCGGTGAGGCGGCGCTGGCACACAGCCCGCTGGAGTTCCTCTATGCCCAGTTCTCCGACTACATCGCCGCCCGCAGGCGCACCCCCCGCGATGACGTGCTCACGGGGCTGGCCGAAGCCAGCTTCCCGGACGGCACCACCCCGGACGTCGCAGATGTCGCGCGGGTGGCCACCAATGTGTTCTCCGCAGGACAGGAGACCACGGTGCGGCTGCTCAGCGCAGCGGTGCAGATCCTCGGCGACCGGCCCGATATCCAGGCGCAGGTGCGCGCTGACCGCACCCTGTTGCCGAACTTCATCGAGGAGACACTGCGCGTCGAGAGCCCGGTCAAAGGTGACTTCCGGCTGTCCCGGGTGCCTGTGACCGTCGGTGCGACACGCCTCGACGCCGGCACCACCGTCATGGTTCTCAACGCCGCCGCCAACCGGGACCCGCGACGATTCGCCGACCCCGGCACCTTCGACCTCACCCGCCGGAATGCCCGCCAGCACCTGGCGTTCGGCCGGGGCATCCACAGTTGCCCGGGTGCCCCACTGGCGCGTGCCGAGACGCGGGTGGGCCTGGAACGAATCCTGGACCGCACCAGCGATATTCGGATCTCCGAGCGTCATCACGGCCCGGCTGGGGAACGCGCGTACCGCTACATCCCGACCTACATACTGCGCGGGCTCACCAAACTGCATCTGGAATTCGACGTCCTCACTGACTGAGCGTCCAGATGCATCCACCCTCGGTCCGGATGATGTCTCCCAGGAAGGCGTTGAGCTCGCCCGGGCCGTAGGTGAACCCGCCCGAGAGAGCTTTCTCGAAGGGTGCCTCCTTGTAGGGGAGCAGGGTCCATCGGCATGCGGCGCCGGATGTGGGCGAGCCGGTGGTGGCGTACCTCCCGGCGGCCACCACCTTGCCCACCTCGTACACCCCGTCCCCGGGCATCGCCGTCACCGGGTTGGTGGTCGACGTGATGGTGGTGGCCGTCGGTACCAGCTTCGTGGACGTCTCGGTGACGGTGATCAACTGATCGGTCCGGAACAAGCCGGTTGATGAACATCCCGTCAACACTGCGGCACCGATGAATCCCGCAACGCCGCGTTGTGCACCCGTCATGATCACGGGGACGACGTTGCGTGACGGTCGGTGCTCCGCGAAAGAGCCTCTCCCGATCTATATCGAACATTTCAGCGAAACCCCAGCTTTGGCGGCGATTTCGAAGGCGGCTCACAGGTCGCCGACGCCGGCGCACAAAAAAATCCGGCCGCTCGGGGATTCCCGTCGCGGCCGGATTTTGTGGTGCGCCGTCAGGGTTTCGAACCCCGGACCCGCTGATTAAGAGTCAGCTGCTCTACCAACTGAGCTAACGGCGCGTGAACTGCGTGAGAGACGATAACAGGCCGAGCGCCTCTGACGGAAATCCGTATGCTGAACTGCGGGCGAGGGGGAGCGACGGCGAGGTCGCGTCCACTCTGTGACTGCCCTTAGACTCTTTGCCAACGGCGCATGCTATTTGAATGCGTTCTGACGGCCCCGGTTGTGAGGTGGAACAGGTATGTGGCAGGTCCGTTCGGTGACCCGTCCGCGCGGCTATCGACCCTGGCTGGTGGCGTTGCTGTTGGTTCCCACAGTGGTGCTGACACTGAGCGCGTGCGCCAACAACACCGCCGCGCCGGTGGCTCAGACCATCGAGAACAAGGGCACCCCGTTCGGTGATCTCCTGATTCCCAAACTCACCGCCTCGGTGACCGACGGCGCGGTCGGCGTCGCCGTCGACCAGCCCGTCACCGTCACCGCCGAAGACGGTGTGCTGGGCCCGGTGACCATGAAGGACGAGGACGGCACCCTGATCCCCGGCCAGCTGAGCAAGGACGGACTCACCTGGTCCACCACCGAGCCGCTGGACTTCAACGAGAGCTACACGCTGGAGGCGCGTTCACTGGGGCTCGGCGGTGAGGCCAGCCGGCGGATGGCATTCGAGACACATTCGCCCGAGAACCTGACCATGCCGTACCTGATGCCCGGCGACGGCGAGACCGTGGGCATCGGGCAGCCGGTGGCCATCCGCTTCGACGAGAACATCCCGAACCGGGCTGCGGCCGAACGTGCCATCAAGGTCACCACCAAGCCGCCCGTGGAGGGCGCGTTCTACTGGCTCAACAATCGCGAAGTCCGTTGGCGCCCACAGCATTACTGGGAGCCGGGCACCACCGTCGATGTCCAGGTGAACACCTACGGTGTCGATCTCGGCGACGGGCTGTTCGGGCAGGACAACGCCAGCACCCAATTCACCATCGGTGACGCGGTGATCGCCACGGCTGACGACACCACCAAGACCATCACGGTGCGCGTGAACGGTGAGGTGGTCAAGACCATGCCGACCTCGATGGGCAAGAACAGCACCCCCACCAACAACGGGGTGTACATCATCGGAGACCGCTACGCCGATCTGGTGATGGACTCGTCCACCTACGGTGTGCCGGTCAATTCACCCAACGGTTACCGCACGGAGGTGGAGTACGCCACGCAGATGTCCTACAGCGGCATCTATGTGCATGCCGCGCCGTGGTCGGTTGGCAGTCAGGGCTATTCGAATGTCAGTCACGGCTGCCTGAACGTCAGCACCAGCAATGCGCAGTGGTTCTACAACAACACCAAGCGCGGCGACATCGTGGAGGTCGTCAACACCGTCGGCTCGCCGCTGCCCGGTACCGACGGCCTGGGCGACTGGAACGTGCCCTGGGATCAGTGGCAGGCCGGTAACGCCAGCGCCTAGTCAGGACCGCACCACCTCGATGGTTCCCGGGTCCTCCGGCAGATAGCGCAACCGCACCCGCGCGCCCGCGGGCACCACACCGTCGGCACTCGTCCGGCCGTGCCACTGGTGCCCGCTGTCGTCGGCGTACTGCGCCGTCACCCGCGTCATCGGTACGGCGCCGACGTAGTACCGCCACGCTTTGGCCACGGTGCCGGTGGTGACCACGCCGTCGTGGCGGAGTCGCCGCCGTTGGTCGGCGGCGGCACGCAAACGGTTGTGCGCTAACTCGATTGCGACCGCCCCGACCAGCGCGAGCGCCACGGTTGCGTAGCTGCCCGCGCCGAGGCCGACCGCCGCCACGAAAGCGGCGAACGGCAGCAGCGCCACGCGCAGCGACAGGACGGGGTGCACGAACACTCCGGCCACTGCCAGCAGCGCAGCGGCGGCCAGCAGCCAGGCTGCCAACCCACCCTCGGTCAATGAACGGCCCGCGGCGAACCCGCACCCCAGTGCCGCGGCCCAACATCCCCAGGACGTGATGCGCCGGTGTGTCACCGTCCAATTGTGCGGGGCATGAACGCAGAAACGCCGCCTACTTACGTAGACGGCGTTCCCGAACCGGGGTGGCTGACGGGACTCGAACCCGCGACAGCCAGGATCACAACCTGGTGCTCTACCAACTGAACTACAGCCACCATCGCTGCTACCGGTGAACCGGATGTGCAGCGTGGTAGATCTTAACCGGTAGACCCGCTCGGAGCCGAATCGGTTTCCTCCGGCGTGGTTCCCGGCGGGCCCAGGGTGGCCGCTACCGCGGCGATATCGCTGGTAGACGGCCCGGGTGGACTGACGAAGGCGGTCTGCCGGTAGTACTTGAGTTCGCGGATCGATTCGTGGATATCGGCCAGGGCGCGGTGCGCCAGGCCTTTCTCCGGCTGGCCGAAGTAGATCCGCGGGTACCAGCGTCGGCACAGTTCCTTGATCGAGCTGACGTCGATCATCCGGTAGTGCAGGTAGTTGTCCAGCGTCGGCATGTCCCTGGCGAGGAATCCACGGTCGGTAGCGATCGAATTGCCGCACAGCGGCGCGGTGTTGGCGGTCTTGACGTGAGTGCGGATGTAGTCGAGCACGGTCGCCTCGGCGGTGGCCAGGTCGACGGTGGAGGCCTTCACCTCTTCGGTCAGCCCGGATCGCGAGTGCATCTGTTTGACCACATCGATCATTCCCGACAGCGCGGCGTCGTCGGCGTGGATCACCACGTCCACGCCGTCGCCGAGGACGTTGAGGTCGGCGTCGGTCACCAGGGCCGCGATCTCGATCAGCCGGTCCGACCCCAGATCCAGCCCCGTCATCTCACAGTCGATCCACACGAGTTCTTCACGCACAGGGCTTCACAGTAGGCCCACCTGCAGACAGAGGCCTATCCACACCCCGGGTCGACGTAAGGTCAGGAGCCGAAGCCGGCGAGAGGACGCGTCCATGACCACCGGATCCGGGGATATCAGTCCGGCTCGACAAATCGCCGCGGGTTATGCCGCCGCCGGCGCATCGTTGCAGCTGGGAGCCGTGGTCGTCGATGGGGTCGTGGATGCGGGCGCGCAGGTGCGCATCCCCTTGGCGACGATGAACCGGCACGGGCTCGTCGCGGGCGCCACCGGGACCGGCAAGACGAAGTCGCTGCAGGTGATCGCCGAGCAACTCTCGGCTGCGGGTGTGCCGGTGGTGATGGCCGATGTCAAAGGCGACCTCTCGGGACTGTCGCGGCCCGGCGAATCCGATGACGCAGTGGGCCAGCGTGTCGCCGACACCGGCGACGACTGGACGCCGACGGGTTTCCCGGTGGAGTTCCTGTCGCTCGGTACCTCCGGTGTGGGCGTCCCGGTGCGCGCGAGCATCACCAGCTTCGGGCCGATTCTGCTGGCGAAAGTGCTGGGGCTGAACAAGACCCAGGAGTCCACCCTGGGCTTGATCTTCCACTGGGCCGATCAGCAGGGGTTGCCGCTCCTGGATCTCAAGGATCTGCGTTCGGTGATCCAGTTCCTCACCAGCGACGAGGGCAAGCCGGAACTCAAGGCGCTGGGTGCGGTGTCGACGACGACGGCGGGGGTGATCCTGCGAGCGCTGGTGAACCTCGAGGCCGAGGGCGGTGACACCTTCTTCGGCGAACCCGAACTCGAGCCCGACGACCTGATCCGGGTGGACGGGCAGGGCCGTGGAGTCATCACGTTGTTCGAACTCGGTAGCGACGCAGCCCGTCCGGTGCTGTTCTCGACGTTCCTGATGTGGGTGCTCGCCGACTTGTTCACCGCGCTGCCCGAGGTGGGCGATGTGGACAAGCCCAAGCTCGTGTTCGTCTTCGACGAGGCACACCTGCTGTTCGCCGACGCGTCCAAGGCATTCCTCGAGCAGGTGGAGCAGACTGTCAAACTGATCCGATCCAAAGGCGTCGGTGTCTTCTTCTGCACGCAACTGCCCACCGACATTCCCAACGACGTCCTCTCGCAGCTCGGTGCGCGCATCCAGCACGCCCTGCGCGCCTTCACCCCGGATGACGAGAAATCGTTGCGCAAGACGGTGCGCACCTATCCCAAAAGCACGGTGTACGAACTCGAGTCGGCGCTGACGTCGCTGGGCACCGGCGAGGCCGTCGTCACCGTACTGTCGGAGCGGGGTGCGCCCACCCCGGTGGCGTGGACCCGGATACGCGCACCTCGGTCGCTGATGGACACCATCGGACCCGAGGCCATCGCAGCGGCCGCGAAAGCCAGCCCGCTGCAACAGGAGTACGGCCAGACTGTCGACCGGGATTCCGCCTACGAGCGGTTGACCGCCAGACTGGCGCCCGCACCGGAGCTGCCACCGGTGCCCGCCGACGTGTATGTGCCACCCATGCCGGCCCCCGCCGAGCCCGGCATGCTGGAGAAGATGATGGACAGCCCGGCGTTCAAGAGCGCGATGCGCTCAGCGGGTACGGTGATCGGCCGTGAGATCACCCGCAGCATCTTCGGCACCGGCCGTCGTAGGAGGCGTTGACCCATGGAGCCGCTGAGTTCAGGCGAGGTGGTCGATGCACTGAGCGCCGATCTGCGGTCGGCGGAGTACACCACCGACGGCGTGGCCGGGCTCTTGGGCGCCGACGCCGGCGCGGCCTTCAGCCGGGGGCTGTGGTGGTCGGCCTTGCGCGCCACCGACCGTGCCGACGCAGATCAGCAGCGGTTGGCGGTCCTGGTGCGGCTGTTTCTCCTCGGTGCCGACGAGTCCAGGGACCGGGTGGCGCTTGCGCTGCCGACCGTGGGGATCGACACGCTGATCGACAGCGGTGTCGTCGACGTGACCGGACAGGGCAGCATCCGGGCCGCCCTCGACGTGCGCCCGCACAGCGACGGCGTCCGCGACTTCCTGGTGGTCTCTGATCAGGACGCCGCGATGCGCCCGGGTCCGGTGCGCCCCGATCACGTCCTCGGAATCGGCGGCGCATCGGTTTCGCTGGCCCATGCCGTCGTCCGCGACCCGGTACGGCGGGCGCTGGATCTGGGAACCGGCTGCGGTATCCAGGCGCTGCACCTGGACGCGCACTGCGACCAGATCGTCGCGACCGACACCAATCACCGCGCCTTGGCGCTGGCCGCGGCGACCGCCCGGCTCAACGGGATGTCGTGGGATCTGCGGCACGGCAGCATGTTCGAGCCGGTGGCCGGTGAACGGTTCGACCTGATCGTGTCGAACCCGCCGTTCGTGGTGGGCACCGGCGCGCTCGACTTTCAGTACCGCGACTCCGGCATGGCCGGAGATGCGTTGTGCGCCAAGTTGATCGAGCAGGCCGGTGCGTATCTCGAGCCGGGTGGCACCGCACAGATCATGGCCAACTGGATTGTCCGCGACGGCCATGACTGGCGTGACCGCGTTTCCGGCTGGCTGGCGGGCTCCGGACTCCACGCGTGGGTGGTGCAACGCGAGTTCGCCGACCCGGTGAGCTACGTGTCGTTGTGGACCTCGGATGCGGGGGAGTTGCCGGAGGACGCGGCCCGCCGCGGAGGGCAGTGGCTGGATTGGTTCGACGCAGAGGACATCGCCGGGGTCGGCATGGGCATGATCACGCTGCGGGCACCCCGCCCGGGCGAGCGGCGGCCGCCGGATCAGGTACTCGAAGAGATCACCGGCGCCGATGAGATGTTGACCGGCCCGGAGGTGGCAGCGTTCTTCGCCCGCCGGGAGTATCTGCACGACACAGGAGATGAGCAGCTGTTGGGCACCCGGTTGTCCACGGCGCCGGTGTTTCTCGAAGAGCAGTCACTGCCCGGCCCCGACGGGTGGCAGCTGGTGGGCGCGGCGGTGCGGAGGCCGGGCGGGCCCGCCGCAGTTCTGGGCGTCGACGAGGTGTCGCGTGCGCTTCTGGCGGGATGTCGCGGCGAGGTGCCGTTGGGGATGCTGCTGGATCTGCTGGCCGCACATCACGGCGTGGACTCGGGTGCCTTGGCCGAGGCCGCGTTGCCGGTGGTGCGGGAGGCGATCGGACGCGGAATCCTCTACGAGGCCACCTGACTCACCTCGACCCACCTCGCGAGCGCGCGTGTCTGTACGTGACACGCCGGGCCGCAACGTACAAAAGCGTGCGCTCGTCCTTGGGGGGTTAGCCGCCGCCCAGCTTCTTGTAGACCGCGCCGACGATCGGCGTCACGATGGCGCGTGGCGTGTAGCCGCTGGCGACCGACATCGCCTTCGACGTCACACCCGGCACCACCCGCATCTTGTTGGCCTCCAAGCCATCCAGCGACAGCTTGGCGGTGTACTCGGTGGAGATCCACAGGAAGTCCGGGATCAGTCTTTCCACCAGGGACTGCTCGGTCTCGGCGGGCAGCGTCTCGCGCACCGGGCCGGGTGCCAGCAGCGTCACATGCACCCCGTCTTTCTTCAGCTCGCCACGAATGGACTCACTGAAGGTGTTGGCGAAGGCCTTGCTGGCAGCGTAGGTGGAGTTGTTGGGGATCGGCGAATTGCCCGCTGCTGAACCGGAAATCAGGATGCCACCCGCTCGCCGCGACACCATGCCCGGCAGCACGGCGAGTACGAGGTCATGGACGCCAAGCACATTCAGTTGCACCTGGGCCTTCTCCGCGGCCGGGTCGAGCTTGGCGACGGGACCGAACGTCGCGGTTCCGGCGTTGGCGCACAAGATGGAGATCTCGCGGGTGGCGAGTTCCTGGCACAGCGTTTCACGCTCGGCAGGATCGCCGAGGTCCACTGGACGGACTTCCACGGTGACGCCGTACTGCGCGGTCAGCCGCTCCGCCAACGCCGTCAGCACCTCGGCTCGGCGCGCGGTGATGATCAGGTGATGGCCGCGTGCGGCCAGTTCGGTGGCCAGCGCTTCGCCGATGTTCTGGGAAGCACCGGTGACGACGGCGCGCGCATCTGGATGTGGCTTGGGTACTGGCACACGGGTCATCGTAGACAGCACCGGGGCTGGCCTGGTCGGCAAGCTCCGGTCGCTAGAGTGCGCGGCATGAGCCCAGTGGACGGACCACCCAAGTCGGCCCGGTCCAGGATCGCCGCCTGGGCGCTGTGGGACTGCGGTTCCACGGGCATGAACGCGATCGTGGTGACGTTCGTCTTCTCGGTTTATCTCACCGGCGCTGTGGGGGAAGGCACCCAGGGCGGCGCCTCACCGGTGAGCTGGCTGGGCCGCGCCGAGGCCATCGCGGGCCTGACGGTGGCTCTGCTGGCTCCGGTCACCGGGGTGTGGGTGCAAGCGGCACGGTTGCGCCGCGAGGTGCTGGCCATCCTGACTGGGCTGGCGGTGGCGGTGACGGCCTCCATGAGCCTGATCCGCGACGAGCCGGCCTACCTGTTCGCGGGGCTGGCGATGCTGGCGGTCGCCGCGGCGTGTGGCGACCTGGCCAGTGTGCCGTACAACGCACTGCTACGGCAGCTGTCGACGCCGGAGACCTCGGGACGGATCTCTGGATTTGGTTGGGCCTCAGGTTATTTCGGCAGCGTTCTGCTGCTCGTCCTGGTGTATGTCGGGTTCATCGCCGGAGACGGGCCCACCCGCGGAGTGCTGGGTGTCCCCGTCGAGGACGGCATGTACGTGCGCATGGCGATGCTGCTGGCCGCAGCCTGGTTCGCATTGTTCGCGCTGCCGCTGTTGCTGACCATGCACCGCTGGCCCAAGCCGGTGGAACCGCCGCGTGAGCGCATCGGGTTGATCGGCGCCTACCGCAAGGTGTGGAGCGATATCAGCACCGAATGGCGACGCGACCGCAGCCTCGCCTTCTACCTGATGGCCAGTGCGGTCTTCCGCGACGGACTGGCCGGTGTTTTCGCCTTCGGCGCGGTGCTCGGCGTGGCGGTGTACGGGCTGTCGCAGGGCGATGTGCTGATCTTCGGCATTGCAGCCTGTGTGGTCGCGGCCATCGGTGCCGTGATCGGCGGCCACGTCGATGACCGGGTGGGCTCCAAGCCGGTGATCGTCACCTCGCTGGTGTCGATGATCATCACCGGGCTGGTGCTGCTGGTCCTGTCCGGCCCAGTGGCGTTCTGGGTGTGCGGGTTGCTGCTGTGCCTGTTCGTCGGCCCCACCCAGTCGTCGGCGCGCACACAACTTTTGCGCATGACCGTCGACGGCCAGGAAGGTGTGGCCTTCGGCCTGTACACGATGACGGGTCGGGCCGTGTCATTCCTGGCGCCGTGGATGTTCTTCACGTTCGTCGACGCCTTCGGCACCGATCGGGCCGGCACCGCCGGTCTGTGTGTGGTGCTGGCAGCCGGTCTGCTGGCGATGCTGTTCGTCAAGGTGCCGCGTCACGGCGTCGAGACTGCGGTGGCGCCCTGATTTTCGCGGGTTTTTGGGCGGGAGCGCAGTGTCAGTGAAGGATCACCCCGCATCGGTCACCCCGCGGTGCCTGATTGCGGGGTTCCTCAGCGCGCTCGTACCTCGCGCGCATCGGTCA
>NZ_JBDGJH010000010.1:153118-245083 GCF_057656995.1 Mycobacterium sp. Soil_C_30
TCACCCCGCGGGGTTTGACTGCGGGGTTCCTCCTCGGGTCGCGGCTCCGCCGAGCGACCCGCATCGGTCACCCCGCGGGGTTTGACTGCGGGGTTCCTCCTCGGGTCGCGGCTCCGCCGAGCGACCCGCATCGGTCACCCCGCGGACGCGCAGATCGTCAGGCCCGTGCCCGACCTCTCCCGCACCTGAGTGCCATCCACCGATACCGTGCACGTCACCTCGCGGCCCACGTTCAGCACCGTCACGCTCGCGGCGTTCAACGCCGGCGACGACAAGCTCACTTCCTTGGTCCACGGCAACACCACGTTGAACTCCATTTGCAGCACACCACCGGCGTCGACGTAGGTGATGCTGATGGCCCGGCCTTCGCCGGAGACGGTGTACACCACCGGTTCGCTGACGCCCGGTTCGGAGCTGGTGGGCGGAAGCAGCGGTGCCGAGGTCGACGGCGTCGTCGTGGACGGCGACGTACTGGTCGACGGGGTGCTGGTGGTGGTGGGCGTGCGCGAGGTCGTGGTGGGTGGCGCGGTGGTCGCCGGTTCCTGCTGCATCGGCGGCAGCGGCGCCACCACGGTGTCCTGCTTGGCGTTGGTGTCGGCGATCACGAGCGCGATCACCATGCCCACCACCAAGAGCACCGCCGCGGCGGCGGCCAGCCACAACCACCGCGGCGAGCGGGGCGGCTCCGGCGGCTCACCGCCGGGAGGCGGCTGCATCGGTTGTTGGGTCTGCGTCCAGTACGGGGGCAGTTGCTCGGTGGGGTTCGGTGGGGTGTAGCCGGGGTAGCCGTACTGACCTGCATAGGCAGGATCGCTGTAGGGCCCGTTGCGATTGCCCATTTGCTCCGTGGGCTGTGACCAGCCGCGGCGATATGGATCAGACCCGTCGGGTCGGCGTGGATCAGTCATGCCCACCTCATCCCTGCAGGCTACCCGCGCAGGCACGCATCCCAAGCAACACACCCGGGTACAAACCGATACGGTGTCGGCGGACGACCTCGGTTCGGCCGACGGTCATTGAAACGACGAGCAGTTGGAGGAGCGTTCGGTGGGACCGCGAGTGCGCGCGATCTACGGCGCGTCACTGTCACCGGACGCGACGGCATTCGCGCACATCGTCGACGACGGCGGCTACCCCCGCGCCGTTCAGCGATTCCTGCGCGGTTGGCGGGCCAGCTCGTCCCGCGATGTCGAATTGCCGGTTGACGGTCCCGTCACCCGCGTCATCCACTCCGCCGACGGGCATTGGCTGGCGTGCGAAGTGGCACCCGACGGAGCCTCCCGCACCCAGATCTGGGTGGTGACCACCGACCCCGATGACCGTGATGCGCGCCGGATCGACGGCCTCGGCTCCGAGACCGACGACGCGACCGCGGAGTTGATCGGTTGGGACGGCACCCAGGTGGCTGCGATCATCACCGGCCAGGACGGTGTGGGCGAGTCCTGCCTGATCGATCCGGCCACAGGCAATCGTCTTGTGCTGGACCGGCGCTCGGCCGGCCGGCTGGTCGACTCGTGGGCCGGGGCTGCCCTGGTGCGGGTCGGCCCGCGCGGATACCGCGAGCTGCTGATGTTGCGTGGCCTCACCGAGATCTCGTTGCTGCCCTACGATCCCGGATCCGTCACCGACGCCGGCGTGATTCTCGACGATCACGGACCCCGCCGCCTGCGCTCCGGCCCCGAGGGCGAGGACATGAAGCTGTACCAGCCCGCGAGTACCTACGGGCTCAACAGCACCGAGGGATTCGTCCGTGCGCTCATCCGCTCCGACAACGGGGCCGACCACGCCCGGTTGATCGAGGTGACCGTCACCGAGGACGGCGTGTCCTATCACGTGGTAGCCGAGAAACCGGGGTACGAGCTCGACGAGTTCGTGGTCAGCGATGACTTGTCGACGGTGGCGATCCTGTGGAACATCAACGGATGCAGTGAATTACAGATCCTGCAGTACGCCGACAACACGTTGTCGCCGGCCATCCCGCTGCCCGGCCTGGTGGCCAGTGAGCTCTCCATCAGCGCCGGCGGCTCGATGGTCGCCATGACGGTGGAGAGTCCCTGGCAGCCGCGCACCGTGGAGCTCGTCGACACCCGCACCTTGGAATGGGAACCGGTGGATCGCACGCCCATGTCGGGCCCGCTGGCCGCCGCCCCCACCCTGGACACCCTCACCGCCCGCGACGGAATGACGTTCACCGCATGGCGATACTCGCCGCCGCCCGGCGTGGAGGACATCGGCGCGCTGATCTACCTGCACGGCGGGCCGGAAGGCCAGTCGCGCCCCGGTTACAGCGAAGTGTTCCCTCAACTGCTCAATGCCGGTATCACGGTGCTGACCCCCAACGTGCGCGGCTCGGGCGGTTTCGGGCGGTCGTTCATGCACGCCGACGACCGCGAGCGCCGGTTCGCTGCCATCGATGACGTCGCCGACTGTGTCGCACATCTGCTGGACCACGGCTTCGCGTCGCCGGGGTGTATCGCGGTGGGCGGCTGGTCCTACGGTGGCTATCTGACGCTGGCGGCCTTGACCTTCCATCCGGAACTGTTCGCCGCAGGCGTCAGCATCTGCGGTATGAGCGACTTGAGCACGTTCTACCGCAACACCGAAGCCTGGATTGCTGCAGCCGCCTATCCCAAGTACGGCCACCCGATCAGCGACCGGGATCTCCTCGACCAGCTCTCACCCCTGCTGCGGGTGGATTCGCTGACTGCCCCACTGCTTCTGGTGCACGGCGGCAACGACACCAACGTCCCGGTGGGCGAGTCGGATCAAATGGCGCAGGCCCTTCGGGAACGGGGCCGTACGGTGCGCTACCTGGTGTTCGATGACGACGGCCACGAGATCGCCAAGCGGGAGAACCGAGCTGCCCTGGCGAATGCGGTGCGCGACTGGCTCAGCACCGCCTTCGCCACCGCGCGTTAACTGGGCGGTTGTTCGCGGGGCGCTGCCAAAACGCCACCAAAACGTCATGTTTGGGATTTTTGCGCTCGGGTAAACCTGTGCTCGCCAGGTAGTGGGAAGTCGAACGGAGGCTCTAGATGCGACGCGGCGGTCTGATCGGCGTGATTGTTCTGGTCTGGCTTCTGATCGGAGTGTTTGCCGCCTTCCAGCGGGGGTACTTCGAGAACACTGAAACCAACTGCGCAACAGCGGGTTCCATCGCACTCACCGTGGTTGTGGGCCCGTTGAATTACGCAGGCGTCAATCCAACGGTGGAGAGCTGCAACCTGCCGCAACCCAGCGCATAGACCCCTGCAAAAGAGTATTCAGTTCACTGAAAGGTAGGAATCATGATTGTCCTCGGAGCGATCCTGCTCATTCTGGGCTTCGTGTTGAATATCAGCATCCTGTGGACCATCGGCATCATCTTGCTGGTGATCGGCGCGGTCTTCTGGATCCTTGGTGCCGTCGGCCGTCCGGTCGCCGGACGCAAGGCCTGGTATTAACCCAGACCTAGTGGTCTTCGCCAGCCCAGCGTAGTGCGGCGACGGCCATCGCACGAAGTACTGCACGAGAGTGCGGTTTGGAGCCGGCCGGGTTACCCCCGGCCGGCTTCGTGCTGTATGGGGTCGAGTTGATCAACCCGAACGTCGCATGCGCGGTCAAGCGTGCATCGGCCTCGTCGAGCCCGGGATGGACATCGCGCAGCACCGCCACCCATACCTCGACATACTGACGCTGGCTGCGCCGCACCTGCCGCCGTGCGGGCGCCGGCAACTGGTCGAGATCGCGGTCCTGGATTCGGATCAGGTCCGGCTCACCCAAGGCGAAGTCGAGGTGGAAATCCACCAGCCCGGACAGCGCGGCCTCCGCGTCGCCGTCGGCCTTCTCCACCACCGCCCGTCCGCCGTCGTGCAACCGGGTGCTGATGCCCACCAGCAACTCCACCAGCATCGCTTCCTTGTTGGGGAAGTGCCGGTAGATCGCCGGGCCGCTGACATCGGCGGCGGCGCCGATGTCCTCCAGACGCACGGCCAGGTAGCCGCGCTCGGCGAACTGGCGTTCGGCGGCCCGCAGCAGGAGCGAGCGGCGGTCGGACTTGAGCTGACTACGCCGGGTCGACTCGGTGGGCATCTCGCCTCCTCGCCTGGACAATGTCGGTTAATGGCGATTAACATACCATTGTCGCCGTGAACGTCGGCGTAATGCCATCCGTAGGCTACCGTCGATGTGCCGAGAGATGCTGTGGCGCAGCTTCTTCGGGGTCAGAGGTCCAGCGCGCGGCTCCGGGCAGGTGGCGGTCCGACGATGACGACGTCCAGGTCGGCGGTATTGGCGGCCATCCGCTCACGGAACCTCTCCGGGCTGACCAACCCTTCGGTGTACACCAGATCGTCGGTGTGGAAGCCGGTCCTGTCGAAGAACGGTTCGAAGATGTCGGTGGTCAGGATTCCGAGCAGCCGGGTGTCGTGCCGGTCGATCGCGAACGTGTGCACGGTGCCCGCCGGGGCGTGGACGAAGTCGCCGGGAGTCAACAGAACTTCGTCGCCGTTGGCGTACAACCAGACTCGGCCCGCCATGCAGAAGAAATTCTCCGTGTGTTGCTGGTGGAAGTGCCGGATGAAGTAGGGCTGCGGGGCAGCGGTGGTCAGCACCGAGAAGTAGCGGCCGCCGGTGTTGCGGCCACGCGCCTCGTAGGCGTTGATCGCGTCGGGCCATTCCACTCGGTCGCCGGTTCCGGCTCGCAGGAAATACGGCTCGGCACCCGGGGGAAGCGTGTCGTCCCACTGCGCGCTGGGCGAGACGAAGGGAAGGTCATGCCGGTGTGCGCCTCGGGGCAGGAGCAGATCCTCGGTGGCCGCGCCCGCATCGCCTCGGGGGGAGTACATGTGGGCGTCCACCCGGGCATGGGCCACTGCCTCTTCGTCGAGGAGGACGTCCAGCGCTCCGCCCGGTGCCGAGAAGAGCAGCATGCGACTGCCGTGTCCGAGCATCCGGTAAGCGACGGGCACCCCTGGCGGGACGTGTATCGAATCACCCTGCGTCAGAACACGACTCTGCCCCGGCAGCCAGAACTGCACACAGCCGTCGAACACCTGATAGCTGCGCTGGTGTGCGGGCAGGCTGTGAAACGGCGCCTGGGCACCGCGGGGCCCCGAGATGAACGCGGCGTCGAAAGAACCGCCGGTGTCGGCGGGGCGGGCGATGACTGTCCAGAGTTGTCCGCCGATCTCGTACCGCAGGCCCTCACCACTGGCCAGGTAGTACGGCGCAGGCTCTCCGGGGAGTTGGTTCACGAGCGGGCGGGTGCGGTGCATGGACTCGAGATCGATGGTGGTCACGCAGTGGGTCCTTTCAGCAGATGGCGCACGAAGAAGTCGCCGATGTCGTCGAAGGCAAAAGTCGTCGGGGTGTCCGTCAGGTCGGCTCCGCGAACTCGGGCAGACGTGTGCACTTCTCGCTCCAACCGCCCGTCGTCCATGTACCTGCCGAGATCGGCGTCGATGCGCCCGCTGGGGTTGAGGAACCCGTGGCGGTAGCCCTCTACCAGGTAGAGCGTGCTGTCCGCCCCCGCCTCGACGAGCGCGCGGTGAAGCCGTTCACTGTGGTCGCAGCCCACCACCGGGTCGGCGGTTCCATGTGAGATCTGAAACGGCGGCGCCGCGCCGGTCACCTGGTACACCGGGCTGGCTGCGCGGGCGGCAGCGGCCAGATGCGTCGGCGGGCCGCCCAGCAGCGCCGCCTCAGGGCTGGGCCCGCCGCCGCGCCAGGTGGACGGCGCATCGAGCAGATCGGCGGGGCCGTACGACTCGGCGACCGCCGAAACCGAAGCGTCGCCTCGTTCTGACTCTCCGGGCAGCTGGTCCAGGTGGCCGGTCAAGCCGGTCAGTGCGGCCAGGTGCCCGCCCGCCGACGACCCCCACACGCCGATGTGATGCGGGTCCAGGTGCCAGCCGGCGGCCCGGGAGCGCAGGAAGCGGATGGCCGACCGGACGTCGTGCAGTTGGGCCGGGAACGTCGCGACATCACTGAGCCGGTACTCGATAGAGGCCATCGCGATGCCGCGGGCTGCGAACCACCGCCGCAGATCGGGGGCCAGCGTGCGATCACCGGTGAGCCAGGCGCCGCCGTGTAACCAGATGACCACCGGCGTCGGCTTCACCGCCTCCGCGGGCGTGTACAGGTCGAGCAGCAGCGCGCCGGTGGAGCGGTCGGCGAAAACGATGTCACGAGACACCGCGGTGGTGTGGGGCATACACCCGATTCTTCGGCTGAACCGCGCGATCTACCAGCGGGAACATCCGAAGGATCATCCGGTGACGCCGGATGATCCGGCCACCCGGGCGGCGAGTCTGGTGAACCGGCGGATGGCCGCGCTCGATCGTCCCTTGGCCACGCACAGATACGTCATCCGGTCTTCGAGATCGGAGATCGGCACGAACCGCACCCCGGGGCGCTGGTAGATCTCCGCCCCGGAGGCTCCCGCCACGTTGACGCCGACTCCGGCGGCACACAGTTCGAGCACCTCGTCGAAATTGCGCGCGATGGGCAGCGTGCGCGGCGCATCCCGCAGCACCGAGCCCAGCCAGTGCGCCGAGGTCGACGCATCGCCCACGGTGATGAACGTTTCGTCGAGCAACTCAGAGACCCCGACGGCGGTCCGGTCTGCGAGTCGATGAGTCTCCGCCACGATCAGCACGCACGAGTCGGCCCACAGCGGCGTGGCGAGGATGCGACGCGGAAGCGGCGCGGCGGCCGGAATGAGGGCGCAGTCCACGTCGCCGTCCAGGACCGCGCGAAAGGGATCGGCGAAACCCAGCTGGGTGATCTGCCAGTCGATTTCGGGCATACCCTGATGTGCGGCGGCGTAGATGGCGCGAAACTGCGTGCTGAAGACAGCCAGGCCGACGCGGATCGAGGTCCGTTCGGCATCCGACTTCGCCCACGCCACCACCTCGTCCATGGCGCTGACGGCACGTTGCGCCAACGGCAGCAGGCGCACACCGTCTTCGGTCAACGTCACGCTGCGCGACGTCCGGTTGAAGAGGGTCTTGCCGATGCGGTGTTCCAGTGTTGCCAGGTGCTCGCTGATCGACGACGGGCTCACGTGCAATTTCTCGGCAGCGCGGCCGAAGTGCAACTCCTCGGCGACCGCGAGGAAGCTGCGCAGATGCGCTGCCGTCAGGTCCACCACCTGAGGATAGTGGGGGCACATCGGTGCGATGCGCCCTCACTTGTGCGCCCGCCTCTGGACATTTCGGTTAATCACGATTAACGTCTGGCTTCAGTTAGTGCGGATTAACCCAGCGCAGGAGACCCCGTGAAACACGCCGTGTCGCACCGCCACGATCATCTGGCGCTTGTCGAGACCTTGCGTTCGAAATTGGACCGCGCCCGGCTGGGCGGCCCGGAGAAGTCCCGTGAGCGCCACGTGGCGCGCGGCAAGCTGTTGCCGCGCGACCGGGTGGACGGTCTGCTGGATCCGGGCAGCCCACTGCTGGAGGTGGCGCCATTGGCCGCCGACGGCATGTACGACGACGAATGCCCCGGTGCGGGAATGATCGCCGGGATCGGCCGGGTTTCGGGACGCGAGTGCATGATCGTCGCCAACGACGCGACCGTCAAAGGCGGCACCTACTACCCGATCACGGTCAAGAAGCATCTGCGGGCCCAGGAGATCGCCGCCCAGAACCGGCTTCCGTGCATCTATCTCGTCGACTCGGGCGGGGCGTTCCTGCCTCGACAGGACGAGGTGTTCCCGGACCGCGATCACTTCGGTCGTATCTTCTACAACCAGGCGACCCTGAGCGCTCAAGGCATTCCGCAGATCGCGGCGGTACTCGGATCGTGCACCGCGGGCGGGGCATACGTGCCGGCGATGAGCGATGAGGCCGTCATCGTGCGCAACCAGGGCACCATCTTCCTCGGCGGCCCACCGCTGGTGAAGGCCGCCACCGGTGAGGTGGTGACGGCCGAGGAGCTCGGCGGGGGAGACCTGCACTCGAAGACGTCGGGGGTCACCGATCACCTGGCTCACGATGACCGCGACGCCCTGCGGATCGTGCGCCGCATCGTGTCCACCCTCGGACCACGTGAACCGGTGCCCTGGGAGGTGCGACCCACGGTGGAGGCAATCGCCGACCAGTCCGAGCTCTATGACGTCGTACCCACCGACGCGCGGGTGCCCTACGACGTCCACGAGGTGATCACCCGCATCGTCGACGGTGGCGAATTCAGTGAGTTCAAGGCCGAATACGGGTCGACGCTGGTGACGGGTTTTGCGCACATCCATGGTCACCCGGTCGGCATCATCGCCAACAACGGCGTGCTGTTCGCCGAATCCGCCATGAAGGGGGCACATTTCATCGAGTTGTGCGACAAGCGCATGATCCCGCTGGTGTTCCTGCAGAACATCGCCGGTTTCATGGTGGGTCGCGACTACGAGGCCGGTGGCATCGCCAAACACGGCGCCAAGATGGTCACCGCGGTGGCGTGCGCGCGGGTGCCGAAGCTGACGGTGGTTATCGGCGGCTCGTACGGCGCCGGCAACTACTCGATGTGCGGGCGGGCGTATTCGCCTCGGTTCCTGTGGATGTGGCCGAACGCCCGGATCTCGGTGATGGGCGGCGAGCAGGCGGCCTCGGTGCTCGCGACAGTGCGCGGTGACATGACACCGGAGCAGGAGGAACAGTTCAAAGCGCCGATCCGCGAGCAGTACGAGTCGCAGGGCAACCCGTACTATTCGACGGCCCGGCTCTGGGACGACGGGGTGATCGACCCCGCCGACACCAGAACCATTCTGGGGTTGGCTCTTTCAGTGGCAGGGAACGCACCGGTGCAGCCGGTGTCCTACGGCGTCTTCCGGATGTGAGCGTGATGAACTTCCAGACAATTCTCGTCGCCAACCGCGGGGAGATCGCGGTGCGCGTGATCCGCACGTTGCGGTCCCTGGGAATCCGGTCGGTGGCGGTGTACAGCGAGGCCGATGCCGGTGCCCGCCATGTCGCCGAGGCGGATACGGCAGTGTTGATCGGACCGGCACCGGCGCGGGACAGCTACCTCAACATCGCGGCGATCGTCGACGCGGCGCAGCGCACCGGCGCCCAGGCGGTGCACCCCGGTTACGGATTTCTCTCCGAGAATGCGGATTTCGCCGCAGCTTTGGCGGAGGCGGGCATCGTGTTCATCGGGCCGCCGGCCTCGGCGATCGCCACGATGGGCGACAAGATCACCGCCAAGCAGACGGTGTCGCAGTTCGACGTCCCGGTGGTGCCCGGCATCGCCGAGCCCGGCTTGACCGATGAGCAACTGATCGCCGCCGCCGAGGACATCGGCTACCCGGTGCTCGTCAAGCCGTCGGCCGGCGGCGGTGGCAAGGGCATGCGGATGGTCGAGCGACCGGAAGACCTCCCGGCCGCACTCGCCGGTGCCCGCCGCGAGTCGGCGTCGGCCTTCGGCGACGACACCCTGTTCATCGAACGATTCGTCCTGCGTCCCCGGCACATCGAAGTGCAGGTGCTCGCCGACAACCACGGCAACGTCCTGCATCTGGGCGAGCGGGAATGCAGCTTGCAGCGTCGCCATCAGAAGGTGATCGAAGAGGCGCCCTCGCCGCTGCTGGACGCCCAGACGCGGGCCCGCATCGGTGCCGCAGCCTGCGACACGGCGCGCAGCGTGAATTACAGCGGCGCGGGAACAGTGGAATTCATCGTTTCGGCCGACCGTCCCGACGAGTTCTTCTTCATGGAGATGAACACTCGGTTGCAGGTCGAACACCCCGTCACCGAAATGGTCACCGGGTGGGATCTGGTCGAATGGCAGGTCCGAATCGCCGCGGGTGAGAAGCTCACCGCCGCGCAGTCCGATATCGAGCTGCACGGCCACGCCATCGAAGCCCGGGTGTACGCCGAAGATCCCGCGCACGGCTTCCTGCCGACCGGTGGGCAGGTGCTGCTGGCCGAGGAGCCGGTAGGGCCGGGAGTGCGGGTCGATTCGGGCCTGTTCGCCGGCACCACCGTCGGCAGTGATTATGACCCGATGCTGGCCAAGGTCATCGCGCACGGCCCCGACCGGGATGCGGCGCTGCGCGGCCTGGACCGCGCGCTGAACCACACCGCGGTGCTCGGTGTTGTCACCAACATCGACTTCCTGCGGTTCCTGCTGGCCGACGACGACGTGCAAGCCGGCCGGCTGGACACCGGGCTGCTGGACCGCCGGGTGGGTGACTACACCGCCTATGCCGCCGGTGAGGCCGAGCTGGTGGCGGCCGCGGCATATCGGTGGCTGCGCTGTTGGCAGGCGGCCACCGGTGACCTGTGGTCGGTGCCGTCGGGCTGGCGGATCGGGGCTGCAGCGGCCACCGTGGCGCGGCTGCGGGCCGGCGAGCGCACCGACCACGTGCGGATCACCGGTACCCCCGAGGTGTCCGTCGCCGAGGTGGAGAACGGGGAAACCCACACCCTGACAGCTCATCTCGACCGTGATGAGCTGACAGTGGTGCTGGACGGCATCCGGCGGATCTACCGGGTGGCCGATGCCGAGCACCGGATCTGGCTGGCCGGTGACCGCGGTGTCAGCGTGGTCGACGAGGTGCGGGAGGCGCCGGTGCGTCCCGACGACGAACACGCCGGTGACGCGGAACTGACCAGCCCGATGCCCGGGGCGGTCGTCGCGGTCAACGTCGAGGATGGTGCCGCCGTCACCGCGGGCACCGTCGTGGTGGCCGTCGAGGCCATGAAGATGGAACATTCACTCACCGCGCCCGTCGACGGCACCGTGGAACTTCTTGTCGCCGTGGGCGACCAAGTCAAGGTCGGCCAACCACTGGCCAGAATCATTGCAACAGAAAGTGAAAGCCATGACTGATTACCTGTCCACCGGCAACCTGCCCGACGACTACTCGCAGCTGGCCAAGACAGTCCGGGACTTCGCACGCAGTGTCGTGGCACCGGTGGCCGCCAAACACGATGAGGAGCACTCGTTTCCATACGAGGTGGTCTCCGGGATGGCCGAGATGGGCTTGTTCGGTCTGCCGTTCCCTGAAGAGTACGGGGGCATGGGCGGTGACTATTTCGCACTGTGTCTGGCACTCGAGGAACTCGGCAAGGTCGACCAGAGTGTGGCCATCACCCTGGAAGCCGGGGTGTCGCTGGGAGCCATGCCGGTGTACCGGTTCGGCACCGAGGAGCAGAAGCAGGAATGGCTGCCGCTGTTGGCCAGCGGGCAGGCACTCGGCGCCTTCGGCCTGACCGAGGCCGGTGGCGGTAGTGATGCCGGGGCCACCAAGACCACCGCCAAACTCGATGACGGCCACTGGGTGATCAACGGCAACAAGCAGTTCATCACCAACTCCGGTACCGACATCACCCGCCTGGTCACCGTGACCGCGCTGACGGGGGAGAGGGAGATCTCCTCGATCCTGGTGCCGGTGCCCACCGAGGGTTTCACCGCCGAGCCCGCCTACAACAAGGTCGGCTGGAACGCCTCCGACACCCACCCGCTCACCTTCCAGGATGTCCGAGTGCCCGAGGAGAACCTGCTGGGCACCCGGGGCCGCGGTTACGCCAACTTCCTGCGGATCCTCGACGAGGGACGCATCGCCATCGCCGCGCTGTCGGTCGGTGCCGCACAGGGCTGCGTCGACGAAAGCGTGAAGTACGCCAAAGAACGCTCGGCTTTCGGGCAGCCGATCGGCAAGTACCAGGCCATCGAATTCAAGATCGCGCGCATGGAGGCCCGGGCGCAGGCGGCCCGCGCTGCCTACTACGACGCCGCGGCGCTGATGCTGGCCGGCAAACCGTTCAAGAAGGAAGCCGCCATCGCGAAGCTGGTGTCCAGCGAGGCCGCGATGGACAACGCGCGCGACGCCACCCAGATCCATGGCGGGTACGGCTTCATGAACGAGTACCCGGTGGCCCGGCACTACCGCGACTCGAAGATCCTCGAGATCGGGGAGGGCACCACCGAAGTGCAGTACATGGTGATCGCGCGGACGATGGGGCTCTGAAGATGAGCGAATCCAAAGTTGTTGTCCAGCGCGGGCTCTGGTTCGAGGAACTGGAACTCGGCGTCAAATACCTGCACCGGCCCGGCCGCACCATCACCGAGGCCGACAACGTGCTGTTCACCACGCTGACCATGAACACCCAGGCGCTGCACCTGGATGCGGCGTTCTCCGATGCGCTGCCGCCGTTCCATCAGCGGTTGGTGAACTCGATGTTCACGTTGTCCACATTGGTGGGACTGTCGGTGGCGCAGCTGACCCAGGGCACCATCGTCGGCAATCTCGGCTTCTCCGATATCGCGTTCCCGAAGCCGCTGTTCCACGGCGACACCCTGTATGCCGAGACGATCATCAGCGACAAACGCGAATCCAAGAGCCGCCCGGGGGAGGGCATCGTGACCTTCGCGCACACCGGCCGCAACCAGCACGGCGACATCGTGGCCACCGCGTCGCGCAAGACGATGGTCCGCAAGAAACCGGAGGACACCGATGGCGTTGGATAATCCCGGCCCGGCCTGGCTGTTCTGCCCGGCCGACCGTCCCGAGCGGTTCGGAAAAGCCGCTGCGGCAGCCGATGTCGTCATCCTCGATCTCGAGGACGGCGTGGCGGCCAAAGACCGCGACACCGCCCGCCGGGCGCTGCTCGACACACCACTGGAACCCGGTCGCACCGTCGTGCGCGTCAACCCCAGCGGCACACCCGACCACGAACTCGACCTGCAGGCACTGGCCAAGACCGACTACACCACCGTCATGCTCGCCAAAACCGAATCAGCGCAGCAGGTCAGTGCACTGGCACCGCTGGACGTGCTGGTGCTCGTCGAGACCCCGCTCGGCGCGCTGAACGTCGTCGAGTCCACCCGCGCGGACAACGCCTACGCCGTGATGTGGGGCGCCGAGGATCTGTTCGCCGTCACCGGCGGCACCGCCAATCGTCACGCCGACGGCAGCTACCGCGATATCGCCCAGCACGTCCGCTCGCAGTCGCTGCTCGCCGCCAAGGCGTACGGCCGGCTGGCCCTGGACTCGGTGTACATCGACATCAAGGACCTCGACGGGTTACGCGCTGAGTCCGATGACGCCGTGGCCGTCGGCTTCGACGGCAAAGTCGCCATCCATCCGAGCCAGGTGGCGGTGATCCGGGATGCCTACACCCCGACCGACGAGCAGGTTCGTTGGGCCCGACACGTCCTGGCGGAGGTCGCAAACCAGCGGGGCGTGTTCCAGTTCGAGGGCATAATGGTGGATGCCCCAGTATTGCGGCGAGCAGAGCGCATCGTCGGCCTGGCCGCCACACCCCGGCGGTAACTGACAGCCTCTCACCAGTGGTTTTGCTCTGACCGCAGCCGTACTGAGCACCTCAGTCGTCTGACGGCGTCACATGCCGTCAGTGGCCCAAGGAGGCGGTATGGCAGTGACGCTCGAGCCTGTCCAATTGGTGGCGCCCGACGGGAGCCCAACTCCCGAGGCGCGTGCCCGAAGTCAGCTACCGCCCGAAACCTTGTCCTGGCTCTACGAGCTCATGGTCCTCACCCGCGACCTGGACACCGAGTTCGTCAACTTGCAGCGCCAGGGCGAGCTGGCCTTGTTCGCCACCTGCCGCGGTCAGGAAGCCGCCCAGGTGGGTGCCGCGGCGTGTCTGCGCAAGACCGACTGGCTGTTCCCGCAGTACCGGGAACTCGGCGCGTTCCTGGCCCGCGGTATCCACCCCGCGAAGGTGGGTGCGGTGTGGCGCGGCCGGTGGCACGGCGGCTTGGGCTTCACGGAGAAATGCTGCGCGCCGCTGGCCATTCCCATCGGCACCCACGGCCTGCACGCGGTCGGTGCCGCGATGGCGGCGCAACGCCTCGGTGAGGACTCCGTGACGGTTGCCTTCCTGGGTGACGGCGCCACCTCCGAAGGCGATGCCCACGAAGCGTTCAATCTGGCCGCGGTGTACAGGGCGCCTTGTGTGTTCTTCGTGCAGAACAACCAATGGGCCATCTCGGTGCCGGTCAGCCGGCAACTGGCGGCGCCGTCGATCGCCCACAAGGCGATCGGTTACGGCATGCCCGGTGTCAGGGTGGACGGAAACGACGTGCTGGCCTGCTTCGCGGTGATGTCCGAGGCCGCGCAACGGGCCCGGGCCGGTGACGGCCCCACCCTCATCGAAGCGCTGACCTACCGGATGGGGCCGCACACCACCTCCGACGATCCCACTCGCTATCAACCGCCCGAGGAACTGGAGTACTGGCGCGCGCGCGATCCGATCGCGCGGTACCGCACGTATCTGCAGTCCGAAGGGGTGTGGACGGAGCGCTTGGAGGAACATATCGCCGCGCGGTCGGCCCGCCTGCGTGACGAGGTGCGCCACAGCATCATCGGCGATCCGGACTTCGATGTCACCGACGTGTTCGACACCGTGTACCACGACATCACCCCCGACCTCGCCGACCAGCGCGACCGGCTGGTGGCCGAACTGGCGAAGGAGGCTTGAGATGACGCAGATCATCGAACGACCGGCGACATCCGGCGACGACATGCCCGAGCCTCATCCTCTCCACACCCCGGCGGACCTGACCATGGGCAAGGCGATCAACCATGCCCTGCATGACGCGATGGCCGCCGACGACCGGGTGCTGGTGTTCGGTGAGGACGTCGCCCGGCTGGGCGGCGTGTTCCGGGTGACGGAGGGTTTGGCGGAAACCTTCGGCGACGAACGGTGTTTCGACACCCCGCTGGCGGAGTCGGCGATCATCGGGATCGCGATCGGAATGGCCATCCGCGGGTTCATCCCGGTCCCGGAGATCCAGTTCGACGGGTTCTCCTACCCGGCATTCGACCAGATCGTCAGCCATCTGGCCAAGTACCGGATGCGCACCCATGGCGACGTCGACATGCCGGTCACCGTGCGAATCCCGTCGTTCGGCGGAATCGGTGCGGTGGAACATCATTCGGAGTCCACCGAGAGCTACTGGCTGCACACCGCCGGGTTGAAGGTCGTGGTGCCCTCGACCCCGACCGACGCCTACTGGCTGCTGCGGCATTCGATCGCCGCCCGCGATCCGGTGATCTTCCTCGAACCGAAACGGCGGTACTGGGGGCGAGAGTCGGTGGACACCACCACACCGGGTCTGCCGATCGGGCAGGCGGCGATCCGCCGCCCCGGCCGCGACGTCACCGTCATCACCTACGGATCCTCGGTGGGCACCGCGCTCAGTGCGGCCGAGCACTGCGCGTGGGATCTCGAGGTCGTCGATCTGCGATCGCTGAATCCGCTCGACTTCGGTACCGTCGCCGCATCGATCCGGCGCACCGGTCGGGCGGTCGTGATGCACGAAGGGCCGCGCACCCTGGGATTCGGGGCCGAACTCGCCGCCCGGATCCAGGAGGAACTGTTCTACGAACTCGAGGCCCCGGTACTGCGGGCGTGTGGGTTCGACACCCCCTATCCGCCAGCACGTCTGGAGAAGGTCTGGCTACCGGGCCCTGATCGGCTCCTGGACTGCGTGGAACGCGCGATGGGCATGCCATGAGCGAGTTCTTGGTTCCCGATCTGGGGGAGGGGCTCGAAGAAGCGACCGTCGTGGAGTGGAATGTGGCCGTCGGGGACGAGGTCGAACTGAACCAGACGCTGTGCACCCTGGAGACGGCCAAGGCCGCCGTTGAGATCCCCAGCCCGTTCGCCGGCCGGATCGTCTCCCTCGGTGGGCAACCCGGTGAGGTGCTGGCGGTGGGTACTCGGTTGGTTACGTTCGAGACGGCGCCCGATGCCGCCGCCACCCGCACGCCGGTGCTCGTCGGCTACGGCGCCGACGCCGATCTGGACCGAAGCCGACGGGAGCGGCGGCCCAAAGCCAAGCCGGCCGTGCGCAAATTGGCGGCCGACTTGCTGGTGGATCTCGAGGACCTCGAACCAGGATCAGACGGCGTGATCTCACGCGAGGCGGTGCTCGCCGCCGCTGGGCCCGCCACCGATATCGGGTATGACGTGATCCCGGTGCGGGGCGTACAGGCCGAGATGGCCAAACGAATGACTCTGTCGCGCAGCGAGATCCCCGATGCGCATGCCGGTGTGGACGTCGACGGAACCCGGCTGCTCGCGCTGCGGGACCGGCTCGAGGTGACGCCGTTCGTGCTGACGCTGCGGCTGCTGGTGGTCGCGTTGACCCGTCACCGGATCCTGAACTCCACCTGGAGTGACGGTCCCGACGGCGCGCAGATCCGCAGCCATCACGCGGTGCATCTCGGTTTCGGGGTGGCGGCACCGCGGGGCCTGCTGGTGCCGGTGGTGGTCGACGCCCACACCAAGACCACCCGCGAGCTCGCTCTCGAGGTGGCCCGGCTGATCGAGCAGGCGCGTGGTGGCACGCTCAAACCCGCGGAACTGCACGGGTCGACGTTCACCGTGTCCAACTTCGGGGCGTTGGGCCTCGATGACGGTGTGCCGGTGATCAACCATCCCGAGGCGGCCATCCTGGGCATGGGTTCGCTGAAACCCCGGGCCGTGGTGGTGGACGGCGAGGTGGTGTCCCGGCCGACCATGAGGTTGACGTGCGCCTTCGATCACCGCGTTGCCGACGGGGCACAGGTTGCGGCGTTCCTCGGGGAGCTGCGCGATCTACTGGAGGCGCCAGAGCTCGCGCTGCTGGATCTCTAGCTATTTGCGTTGCGCTGCAGCCAGTCTGGCAGCGAACTCCGGGGACTGGATGGACGCTGCCTGCGGGCCGAGTTCGGTGCGCATGGCCGACTGATGGGTGTCGGTGTCGACCGTCCCCGGCGACGCCGTGGCCCGCATGGTGGCCTTCGTGGCGAGCACCACCTCACGTGGAGCCGACGCCGGTCCGCGGGCCAGGTCCAGCGCCGCGGCGACGGGGTCGTCGGCGACGTGCAGCGCCAGACCGTGCGTCACCGCGGTTTCGGCATCGAAACGCATACCGAACAGCAGCGCGGCCCGGGCCACCTGCGGACCAACCGCCCGTTGCAGCATCCAGGTGGCGCCGCCCCCGGGATGGATGCCCAACTTCTGGAAGCGGGGATCGAACACCGCCGACGGCCCGGCGATCCGGACGTCGGCAGCCAGCGCGAGGTTGAGCCCCGCCCCGACGGCGGGGCCGTTGACCGCGGCGATGGTGGGCAGCGTGCAACTCCCCAGCGCCATGAAGCCGTCGTAGATCCGCAGCAGGCCCTCTTCGGCGGCGACGCCGAGAGCACTCAGGTCAGCTCCCGCGCAGAACGCCTTGCCCGCGCCCGTGATCACCACGGCATGGACGCCGGTATCGGCTTCTGCGGTTTCGATGGCCTGCCGCAATTGTGCGGACATCGCCTCGGTGACCGCGTTGCGGCGGTCGGGATCGTTGACGGTGATCAGGGCGACGTGATCGTCGACGTGGTAGAGCACGGGATCTGCACTGGCCATGTCCGGCACGCTACCGCGCCGGCACCGCTTCGCGGCAGAGACTGCGGCGGGACTTGCTCGACCTCGGAAAACCCAACCCGAACTCCGGCGGCCGTTTGGGGGTGGTGACTGGGCCAGCCGGAATCAGTCGTCGTCGTTGCCTGGCCCACGGCCCTCGATGACGAAGAACGCCAACGATGCCAACGCGAGCACGCCGCATCCGATCGCCACGGTGGCCAGTGTCTCGGGGACCGACCTCGCCGGTTCGTGGTCGGCACCGGCCGACTGGACGTCATGGCAGGGCAGCACCGGGATGTCCTGACGGCCCGTCGGCGTCCGCGGAGGCCGCTGAGCCGGCGCCCGCACAGTGCGCACCGCGCACCGAAGTGGGGCAACCCCGACGACGCGGGTCGCGTCCTCATAGGTGGAGATGAGGTGCGGCGGCGTGGAATTCGGTTGTGTGCCGGTGTTACTCGCATCCCGCGCTGACGACGCAGTGATCGGCGACTTCAGCGGCGCGCGGATGAAAGTGGCGCCGGCCGGCGCGGCGCTTCCGCGGTCCCAGCCCCGGGGATCGGCGACCTTGTGGCCGGCCCAATGGCTTTGAACCCTGCCAGTCGCACCGTCCGCGGGAACCACGAAGTAGTGCTCGGATGAAACGACTCCGCCACGGTGGTCCTTGTCGATCGGCTCGGCCGCGGCGTGCGGCATGCCCGTCACGAGGACCGACAGTGTGAGGGCGATCGAGGACAGTGCCCGGGCGCACCGCGCGAGCTTCATGCGAGCCTCCTGTCGGATGCCGCGGGTGCGGCGATGACCGAAGGTTCGAACGTCGACCTTGTCGGATTCTTGTCGGATTCTCCTGACGGGCTTCCGTCGACGAGTCGGTGACGTGCGGTGAGCGCGAGGTCAATGCGACGAGAGGTACTTCTCCAGTTTGTCGAGTTGCGCCTTGTAACCCCACTTCATGCCGAATGCTGCCAGCTTCGCCTTGGGACCGATCTTGCTGATCGTGACGTGCAGTTGCACGGTGGTGGCGCCATCGCGCTCGACCAGGGTGACGTCGTTGGTGTGGTGAATCGTGGTCGCCTCTTCTTCACCCGCCGTCCAGGAGCGCGCGTCGTAGGACAAGCCGGTGCTCTCCTCTACCCGGGTGAACGTGCCTGCCATAGGCCATTGTGTGCCTTGGTATTTGCCCATGGCCTCGCCGGCTTCCATCACGATGTAGATCTCGCCGCCGACGCGCAGGTCGACCCTGCATTCCGGCACAACGGTTTTCTCCGGACCCCACCACTGCCGCAGGATCTCGGGGTCGGTCCAGGCCCGCCACACCGTGTCGATGGGGGCCCGGTAGGTCCGTTCGAAATCGAGGTTCTTGGGCTTGAGTAGTTGCAAGAGCATGCTGTCCTCCGGTCGGTGTTCGGTCAGGGCTTCTCTGCGGTGTCCTCGGTGATCGAGTCGAGATAGCGGCCGAGTGAGTCGAGTCGGACTTCCCACAACTGCTCGAAGGATTCGACCCAGCGGCCGATCTGCTCGAACGGTTCGGCTTCGAGGTGGTAGATCCGGTGGCGAGCCACGGCCTCGCCGGTGACAATCCCCGAATCGCCAAGCACGCGAAGGTGTTTGCTCACCTGCGGCTGACGAATCTCGAGCCGCTCGGCGATCTCGCCGACCGACATGGGACCGGTCCGGAGCAGCTCGACGATCCTCAGGCGACTCGGTTCACTGAGCGCCCCGAAGATCATCGACTGCATGAACTCACCGTAGGACGCCGACATATTCCTGTCAAGGAATATGTCGGTCGATGGGCGTCAGCCGAGGTCGGCGTCCGGGCAGTAGTTGCGCTTGGCTGCTCCGACCAGGACCGGGCCTTGTTCGAGTCCGTATCGGGTGACGACCATCGTCACGGCGTCGACGCCGGTGTTTCCCTGCTCGTTCGCCGTCGTTGCCGCATCGCAGAAGTCATGGGCAGCGGTGATCGCGGTGGCTCTGTCGACGGTTTTCCAGAAGGCGTCGCTGCTCAATTCGGAGATGAACGTGTCATCGGCCGACGCGCGCGCCTGTTCGTCGTTGCCGCAGGCGGCTGCCACCAGGGCGACCGCCACTGCGGCGAGAGCGCCGCATGTCCTCTTCACCGCGTGACCGTACCGCGCGGCTTCGGCCGCGGCGATCAGTCGGGGCCGGCGGATGTCAGGAGGGGAGCACCCGCGGTCCGGTAATGCCGCTGTTGGCGCCCCCGGCAGGGATCGAACCTGCGACCAACCGCTTAGAAGGCGGCTGCTCTATCCGCTGAGCTACGGAGGCAGCGCACATACCCTAGCCCAAGGTCCGAACACCGATCGACCGGTGAAAGCGCACAGCGGCGGACCGTCGGTGCCACGCTTTCCCGGCCGCACGGGCGGGGACATGCCGGTGGAACTTTCCAGGAATCAGGCGCCGCGCTCAGGGGAGCGGGCGGGAGTCCGGCAAACCCGGCGGCGCCACGCTCGACGCCGCTGTTTCTGCTCGCTGTAGGCCACGTTTCCGGCCGCTGCGAGCGGCGTCTTAAACGGCGTGTCGCCGATTCCTCATGTCGGCGTGTCGGACCGTGACCTCTGTGGACATTCATCGATTAATGAATTCACAGGTGTACGCACTGTGTGTTTACGCGCATAACAATTCGGTAACTGACCAGCGGATACGGGTTCAGGCGAACAACCCGCCCAGGAAACAGGTGTTATTGCGATCAAAAATGGCTACCTTTGTGATCCGCGGCACAACTGGGGCTCGCAGGCTCCTTGTCGCGGCGGGCGAAGACGCCCGTACGTGACTGCGAAGGTGCATGTGCGATGAGCATTGCGATGGACATCACCCGGGCCTCGGCCGTGGGTGCTCAGGCCCTGCGGCTGGCTGCCGACCCGCGCGCCTACCGGGGTGCAGCGCTCATCGCGCGGGGCTGCCCGTCGCTGGCGGCCTGGCTGGCGGGTTGGGTCACCACGGAGTTCGCCGCCGCGGCCGTCACCGGGCACGCGCTGTCGGCGGTGCGCGCCACTCCGTTGGACCGCATCAGCGCCAGCATGGCCTCGCAGAAAGCCAACCGGGTCCTCGAAGACGCGCTGACGGACACCTTCGGGGAGCGCAACGACCAGGTGGTCCATCCGCTGGAATTCCAGGCGCACCGGCCCAGCCTCGCCGGCTTCTGGCACGCGACCCAGCACCGCAGGCGCTATGCCAAGGCCACCACCAACATCGCCTACGGCCCGAACGGCCGTGACCACCTGCTCGACATCTGGCGCCTGCCCGAACTGCCCGCGAACCGGCCGGCGCCGGTGCTGCTGCAGATTCCCGGTGGCGCGTGGGCGCTCAGCGAGAAGCGCGGGCAGGCCTATCCGCTGATGAGCCGACTGGTCTCGCTCGGCTGGATCTGCGTGTCCATCAACTACAGTCGCAGCCCCGGCCGCGCGTTCCCGTCGCACATCGTCGACGTCAAACGTGCCATCGCCTGGGTGCGCGAGAACATCGCCGACTACGGCGGCGACCCCGACCACATCGCCCTCACCGGTGGTTCCGCCGGTGGCCACCTGGCGGCGTTGGCGGCACTGACCGCCAACGATCCTGCGCTGCAACCCGGATTCGAGACCGTCGACACCAGCGTGCAGGCGGCGGTGCCCTACTACGGCGCCTACGACCTGACCAATGTGGAGACCATGACCCCGCTGATGGTGCCGTTCCTCGAACAGTTCGTCATGCGTGCGCGCTTCGCCGACCACCGCCCGCAGTACGAAGCGGCCTCGCCGATCTACCACGTGCACCGCGACGCGCCACCGTTCTTCGTGCTGCACGGACGCAACGACGCGGTGATCCCGCACACCCAGGCGCGGGATTTCGTGGCGGCGTTGCGCGGCGCGGGCGCCGAGGTGGTGGCCCATGCCGAACTGCCCAACGCCCATCACGCTTTCGACCATCTGGCGACCGTGCGCTCGCAGCTGGCCGCCGACGCGGTGGCGCAGTTCCTCGGTGTCACCTACGGCAGGCACCTGCAGATGAGGGACAGCGCACTCCGGATGCGCGCCACCCCCGCCAGCTGATCCGCCGCCGGCCACCTGAATTCACCGCGCTGACACGCGCTTTCAGCGTCAGCCGCGGGATCCGCAGAATCAGCTCCCGTCCGCGCGTGCGGCCGACTAGCGTGGTGCAGGCATCGAGGGTGGAACGGGTCTGACAGGAGAGCTGTGTGACGAGCGGATTGTCCGATGAACTCGGGGCGGTCGACCAACTGCTGCATCGCGGTGAGGCCAATCCGCGGACCCGGTCGGGCATCATGGCCCTCGAATTGCTGGACACCACCCCCGACTGGGAGCGGTACCGCACGAACTTCGAGTATGCCTCGCGCACCATCCTCCGGCTGCGCCAGAAGGTCGTCATGCCGACGCTGCCCACGGCGGCGCCCCGCTGGGTCGTCGACCCCGACTTCAACCTGGACTTCCACGTTCGGCGGGTCCGTGTTCCCGAGCCCGGCACCCTGCGTCAGGTGTTCGATCTCGCCGAGATCATCCAGCAGTCGCCGCTGGACATCTCCCGCCCCCTGTGGAGTGCCACCCTCATCGAAGGCCTACCGGAGGGACGCGCCGCCCAGCTGCTGCACCTGAGCCACGCCGTCACCGACGGGGTGGGTGGGGTCGAGATGTTCGCCCAGATCTACGACCTGGAGCGCGACCCGGAACCGCAGCCGGCCCCGCCGCTGCCCATTCCGCAGGACCTCTCGGCCAACGACCTCATGCGCAAGGGGTTCGCGTCGTTGCCCGGTGCTCTGGCCGGGGGACTGCGCGGCGCGGTCACCGGTGCCGTCGGCGCGGTCGGGAAGGCGGTCAGTGACCCGGGTTCGGCGGTCAGCGGGGTGCTGGAGTTCGCCTCGGCTAGCCGGCGGGTGGCGCGCCAGGCCGCCGAACCGTCACCGCTGCTGCGACGGCGCAGCCTGGCCAGCCGCACCGAGGCCATCGACATCAAACTGTCCGATCTGCACCGCGCCGCCAAAGCCGCCGAAGGGTCCATCAACGACGCCTACCTGGCAGGGCTGTGTGCGGCCCTGCGGCGCTACCACCACGCGCTCGGTGTTCCCATCGCCACGCTGCCGATGGCGATCCCGGTGAATCTGCGGGCCGAATCCGACCCGGCCGGCGGCAACCGGTTCACCGGGGTCAATCTCGCCGCGCCCGTCGGCACCGAGGATCCGGCTGAGCGGATCCGCAAGATCCGCTCGCAGATGGCGCACCGCAAGGAGGAGGCGGCCATCGACGTCATCGGGTCGCTGGCACCGGTGCTGTCGCTGCTGCCCGACGCCGTGCTGGAGTCGATCACCGGCTCGGTGATCGCCTCGGACGTCCAGGCCAGCAATGTGCCTGTGTATCAGGGTGATACCTTCATCGCCGGTGCAAAGGTGTTGCGGCAGTACGGTCTTGGTCCGCTGCCCGGTGTCGCCATGATGGTGGTGTTGGTGTCGCGCAGCGGATACTGCACCATCTCCGCGCGGTATGACCGGGCGTCGATCACCGATGAGGCCCTGTTCGCCCGCTGCCTCAAAGAGGGGTTCGACGAGGTGCTGGCTCTGGCCGGTGACCCGCCGCCGACGTCGACGCCGGCTTCCTTTGACGCCGACGAGGCCGAGGAAGGCACCCCGAGTGATCCCTCCAACATCGCGGAGGGACGGTCATGACCAGCCCGCGGGATATGCGGCTGCCCGGTTCGGTGGCCGAGGTCAAGGCCAGCCCCCAGGGTCCGCACATCGGCGCGTTCTTCGATCTCGACGGCACTCTGGTCGCCGGGTTCACCGGCGTCATCCTGACCCAGGAGCAGTTCCTGAGCCGGCAGCTCGGCGTCGCGGACTTCTTCGGCATGATCCAGGCCGGGCTCAACCACAAACTGGGCCGCCGTGAATTCGAGAACCTGATCACCGCCGCGTCCAAGGCGATGCGAGGCCGCCCGCTCAGCGATCTCGACCAACTCGGTGAACGGTTGTTCCGGCAGAAGATCGAAGCGCGAATCTACCCGGAGATGCGCGAGTTGGTGCGCGCGCATCTGGACCGCGGGCACACGGTCTGTCTGAGTTCGTCGGCGCTGACCATCCAGGTGGAGCCGGTGGCCCAGTTCCTCGGAATCCCCAACATTCTGACCAACAAGTTCGTCGTCGACGACGACGGTGTGGTCACCGGCACCATCGTCGAACCGATCCTGTGGGGACCGGGTAAGGCCAACGCGGTGCAGAAGTTCGCCGCCGAACGCAACATCGATCTCAAGGACAGCTACTTCTACGCCGACGGTGACGAGGATGTCGCGTTGATGTACCTGGTGGGCCATCCGCGGCCCACCAATCCCGAGGGCAAGATGGCCGCCGTTGCGCGGCAACGTGGTTGGCCCATTCTGCGGTTCTCCAGCCGCGGCGGTAGCAGCCTCGGCGGGGCGCTGCGGACACTGGCGGGGGTGGGCTCCATGCTGCCCGTCGCCTACGGTGCCCTCGGCTGGGGACTGCTGACCCGCAACCGGCGGCGCGGCGTCAACTTCTTCACCGCCAACTGGACCCAGACACTGCTTGCTGCCAGCGGAGTACAGCTCAACGTCGTCGGCCGTGAGAACCTCACCGCACAGCGGCCGGCGGTGTTCCTGTTCAACCACCGCAACAACTTCGACCCCGTGATCACCTGTTCGCTCGTGCGCGACAACTTCACCGGCGTGGCCAAGAAGGAACTCGAGAACGACCCGCTGGTCGGCTCACTGGGCAGGCTCATCGACGCGGTGTTCATCGACCGCGACGACGCCAAAGCCGCAGTGGAGTCGCTGCACAAGGTGGAAGAGGCGGCTCGCAACGGGCTGTCGATCGTGATCGCCCCCGAAGGCACGCGCCTCGACACCTTCGAGGTCGGGCCGTTCAAGAAGGGGCCGTTCCGGATCGCCATGGCGGCCAACGTGCCCATCGTGCCGGTGGTGATCCGCAACGCCGAGGTGATAGCGGCCAGGGACTCCTCGACGATGAACCCGGGCACCGTCGATATCGCGGTGTTCCCGCCGATCTCGGTGGCCGACTGGAACTCCGAGAACCTGGAGGAGCGCATCGCCGAGGTCCGCCAGCTCTACCTCGACACCCTCAGGAACTGGCCGGATGACGAGTTGCCCACGGCCGCACCGTATCTGCACAAGCCTGCCAAGAAGACCACCAAGAAGGCGGCCAAGAAGGCGCCGGCCAAGAAGACCGCACAGGGGCGGTCATGACCACCGACGACATACCGCTTGTCGAAATCAGCGACGACTCGCTGATCCTGGCTTCGGTGTCGTCGGCCGCCGAGCGCGACATGCTCGATGACTGGCTGCGGCAACAGCGCAGCCAGCATCCCGACCTCGAGGTCGCCGTGGTCCAATTGCCGGGCGACGACGAGGAGCCCCCGGCCGGCGTGATCGCCCAACTGGTCAACGAGCTGGAAATCGGGGACGACCGCTCGGTGGTACCGGTGCGCGTGTTCTGGGCCCCCGGTGGGCTGCCGACCCGGGTCAAGGTGGTGGGTCTGCTGTCGGGCCGTGACACCTACCGACCGCCGGAAATGTTGCAGCGCCGCATTCTTCGGCGTGACCCGGCACGCGCCCGGGTGGTGGCCGGGGAACCGGCCAAGGTGTCCGAACTGCGCCAGCTCTACCAGGAGACCACCGTCGGCGACAGTCCTCGCGACTTCGCGCGGTTCGTGCTGCGCCGTGCCAGCCTGGCCATCGAACGCATCGAATACCGGCTGCTCGGACCGGAATACAAGTCACCGCGGCTGGTCAAACCCGAAATGCTGGCGTCCTCGCGCTTCCGCGCGGGCCTGGAGAAGATTCCCGGTGCCACCGTCGAGGCGGCCGGCGAGATCCTCGACGAACTGGCCACCGGGTGGAGTCGCTTCTCCGTCGACCTCATTCCCAACTTCTCGAAGTTCCTCTACAGCCGCGGGTTCGATCCCAACATCGACTACGACCCGGCGCAGGTCGAGTCGATGCGGCACGCCCTGGAAACCCACCCGGCGGTCATGTTGTGGTCGCACCGGTCCAACCTGGACAGCGCGGTGCTGACGGTGGCGTTGCAGGAGAACCGGTTACCGCGGGCCAACCTGTTCGCCGGCATCAACATGTCGTTCGGCCCCATGGGCCCGCTGCTGCGGCGTTCCGGTGTCATCTTCATCCGCCGCAAACTCGATGACCCGCTGTACAAGTACGTGCTGCGGGAGTTCGTCGGCTACATCGTCGAGAAGCGCTTCAATCTGAGCTGGTCCATCGAGGGCACCCGGTCGCGCACCGGAAAGATGTTGCCGCCCAAGCTCGGTCTGCTGGCCTACGTCGCCGACGCCTATCTCGAGGGCCGCAGCGACGACATCCTGCTGCAGCCGGTGTCGATCAGCTTCGACCAACTGCACGAGACCGCCGAGTACGCCGCTTACGCCCGCGGAGGGGAGAAAGCCCCCGAGGGGATGAGCTGGCTGTACAACTTCATCAAAGCCCAAGGCGAACGCAACTACGGCAAGATCTACGTCCGTTTCCCCGAAGCGGTGTCGATGGCGCAATACCTCGGCGCCCCCGGTGGGGATGGCGCTGACGCCACCGAGGGGGACACGGAAAAGCGGCTGGCCATGCAGAAGATGGCCTTCGAGGTGGCGTGGCGAATCCTGCGGGTGACCCCGATCAACGCCACCGGCCTGGTGGCGGGTCTGTTGCTGACCACCAACGGGATAGCGCTGACCCTGAACCAGGTGCACCACACCGTGCAGGACTCCCTGGACTATCTCGAGCGCAAGCAGACTCCGGTGACCGACAGCGCGCGTCGGCTCCGGACGCCCGACGGGGTGCGCGCTGCCCTCGATGCGCTGTCCGGCGGGCACCCGATCACCCGCGTCGACGGCGGCCGGGAACCGGTCTGGCGTATCACGCCGGACAACCAGCACGAGGCGGCGTTCTACCGGAACACCCTCATCCACGCGTTCCTGGAGACATCGATCGTCGAGCTGGCGCTGGCCTACGCCGGCCGCGCCGACGGCGACCGGCTCGACGCGTTCTGGTCGCAGGCGATGCGGCTGCGCGATCTGTTGAAGTTCGACTTCTACTTCGCCGACTCGGCAGCGTTTCGCGCCAACGTCGCCGAGGAGATGGCGTGGCACGCGGACTGGGAGGCGCACGTCGCCGCCGGCGGCCAGGAGATCGAACAGCTCCTCTACGACAAACGACCACTGATGGCACACGCGATGCTGCGGTCGTTCTTCGAGGCCTATCAGATCGTCGCGGACGTGCTCCGCGATGCGCCGCCCGAGATCGGCGACAAGGAGCTGACCGCCAGAGCGCTGGGGGTGGGGGCCCAGTACGCGGCGCAGAACCGGGTGCGCAGCACCGAGTCGGTGTCGGCCCTGCTGTTTGCCACGGCCCGACAGGTGGTCGCCGACCAGGGGCTGCTGACGGCCGCGCCCGATCTGGCGGAGCGGCGGGTGGCGTTCGTCAAGGAGTTGCGTGCTGTGTTGGCCGATATGGACCGCATCGACGAGATCTCGCGGCGGCAGTTCGTCGAACGCGAGATTCGCTCCCGGCAGAACTCTGACACTGCGTAGTAGTTGGTCGCCAGGGCGCAATACCCTGGATGGGTGAGCGCACCGGCAGTATCGGCTTCCAGCACCACCGCACGTTCGGTGGTCTGGCCGATACTGCTGGGTGTCGCGGTGCTGGCCGGGGTGACGGCCGCGGGTCTGGCGGCGCTGTCGCTGACCGATGCGCTGACGGCCACCGGCCTGCCCGATCCCGGCCCGGTCACCACCCTGGGTCTGCCGTTCGTCCGTGCCGCCGGTGAGATCGCCGCGGTGGTGGCCATCGGGTCGTTCCTGTTCGCGGCGTTCTTCGTGCCACCGCAGTCCTCCGGTGTGCTGGACGCGTCCGGCTACCGGGCGTTGCGCACCGGCAGCGTCGCCTCAGGTGTCTGGGCGGTGAGTGCGGCGCTGTTGGTGCCCCTGACCATCTCGGATGTCTCCGGCCAGCCGTTGCGCGACCACCTCAACCCGCTGACCATGTGGTCGCTGGCCGGCCTGGTCGAGACCGCGGGTGCGTGGCGGTGGACGGCCATCCTGGCGGCGGCGGTGACGCTGGCCAGCATTCCGGTACTGCGCTGGGCGTGGACGCCGGTGCTGTGCGCCGCGGCGCTGAGCACCCTGATCCCGCTGGGTTTGACGGGCCACTCGTCATCCGGTGGCTCCCATGACCTGGCCACCAACAGCCTGCTCATCCACCTCGCCGGCGCGTCGCTGTGGGCCGGTGGCCTGCTGGCTCTGTTGGCGCACGCCCTGCGCCGCGGTGCCCACGCCGACGTGGCCGCGCGCAGGTTCTCCGCGGTGGCGCTGTGGTGCTTCGTCGCGATGGCCATCTCCGGTGTGGTCAACGCGCTGGTGCGGATGTACCCCGGTGACCTGTTCGACACCCGGTACGGGTTGCTGATCCTGGCCAAGATCGCGGCGCTGCTGGCGCTCGGGGTTCTGGGCTGGCGGCAGCGCCGCTCGGGGGTCGCCGCGCTGCAGGCCGACCCGCAGGCACGCGGTGCGCTGATCAGACTGGCGCTCACCGAAGCGGCGATCTTCGGGGTCACGTTCGGGGTCGCCGTCGCGCTGGGACGCACTCCGCCGCCCCCGCCACGGGTGCTCAACCCGTCGACCACCGAGGTCGAGCTGGGTTACAACCTCGACGGACCGCCGACCGTGGCGCGACTGCTCTTCGACTGGCGTTTCGACCTGCTGCTCGGCACCGCTGCGGTGGTGCTGGCCCTGGTGTACCTGGCAGGGGTGCGACGCCTGCGCCGCCGCGGGGACGCCTGGCCGGTGGGACGGACCATCGGCTTCCTGCTGGGCTGCCTGGTGCTGCTGCTGACCACGTCGTCGGGTATCGGCCGGTACATGCCTGCGGTGTTCAGCGTGCACATGGGCGCCCACATGCTGCTGTCGATGCTGGTGCCGATCCTGTTGGTGCTCGGGGCGCCGGTGACGTTGGCGCTGCGGGCCCTGCCTGCCGCGGGCAAAGCCGACCCGCCGGGTCCGCGGGAATGGTTGCTGGCCGCGCTGCACAGCAAGTTCTCCCAGCTGATCACCAACCCGTTCGTCGCCACCGCGCTGTTCGTGGTCGGGTTCTACGGTCTGTACTTCGGAGGCATCTTCGACGCCGCCGCCGGCAGCCACGCCGGGCACGTCGCGATGAACATCCACTTCCTGCTGTCCGGGTATGTCTTCTACTGGGTGGTCATCGGGATCGACCCCACTCCGCGGCCGCTGCCGCCGCTGGGCAAGGTGGCCATGGTGTTCGCCTCGCTGCCGCTGCACGCGTTCTTCGGCGTGGTGCTGATGGGCATGAACTCGGTGATCGCCGAGGGCTTCTACCGTTCCCTGCAGCTGCCGTGGCAGACCGATCTGCTGGCCGATCAGAAGCTGGGCGGCGGCATCGCGTGGTCGGCGGGTGAGGTGCCGCTGGTGGTGGTGATGCTCGCGCTGCTCATCCAGTGGACCCGCAGTGACCGCCGCACCGCCAAACGGCTGGACCGCGCCGCTGACCGCGACGAGGACGCCGAACTGGCGGCTTACAACAACATGCTGGCGGTGCTGGCCCGGCAGGAAGCCAACCGTCAGGACGGGTCGAGGTGACTGCCGAGGCGGGCGAAAGCTATGACCCTGGCGTAGCAGAGGGCGGCGGCGGTTCCAGGTAGCTGACGATCGCGTTGGTCAGACCCCGCCGGGCCAGGTCGTGGTCGTTGAACGACCCCAGCTGGCGTTCCGAGGCCAGGCCGCGCATGGCGCCGGGGATGAAGGCGGCGACCTCGCGAATGCGGTCGGGTTCGACGCCGAGGTCGGCAAAAGCCTTCTGGCAGGAGGCGTTCCAGGCGTGCCCCCAGGACACGAATTCGGCGGCCGTCTGTGGGTACAGCCGGGCCAGCTCGTCTGGGTCGCTCGGTAGTGCGACGCGCAGGTTCTCGATGGCCCGGGAATGCGTCGATGTCAGACCGTCGTAGAGCAGGTCGATGATCGCCGCGACCCGTTGTTGCAGGGGAGCGTCGGCGTCCGACGGGGCCGGCAGTTCACCACGGAGCTCTGCGGTGTGGTGCAGCACCGCCGCCCAGAACCCGTCGACGTCGCCGAACTGGTATTTCACCGCACCCCAGGTGGCGCCGATGTCCTTGGCGATCCGGGCGGCCGACACCGAACCCGGGTCACCGGAGGCCAGTGACCGAATTGCCGCCTCCAGCATGTTCTCTCGGGTCGCCAAGCCACGCCGGTTACTGCGTCTGCCCTGCGTGCCGGCTGTGGTCATACGCCCAAGGGTAGTGGAGCCCCGGAATTTCACAGTGCCCCCTATCAATCTTTCGTAGAGGGCACTACCATTCCGTGGCATGGCGAAACCGCCGCTGTCGATGAAGCCCACCGGGTGGTTCCAGGTGGCGTGGTCGGACGAACTCGCCGTGGGCGATGTCCGTACCATGAAGTACTTCGGGGAAGACCTCATCGCCTGGCGCGCGGAATCCGGTCGCGTCACCGTGATGGGCGCCTACTGCGAACACCTGGGCGCGCACCTGGGATTCGGCGGACACGTCGAAGGCGAGGTCATCCAATGCCCCTTCCACGGGTGGCAGTGGAATGCCGACGGGCGCAACGTGTGCATCCCCTATGAGGACCGCCCCAACCGTGGCAGGCGGATGCGCACCTACCCGGTGGTCGAGCGCAACGAGTCCATCTACATGTGGCACGACGTCGAAGGCCGGGCCCCCTTCTTCGAGGCCCCGGACATCTTCGCCGATTTCGGCGACGGCAGCGGCAATGCCGACTACTACCCGCAGCAGCGCCTGTTTCGTGAAGGCCTGCAACTACATCCGCAGTATGTGCTGGAAAACGGGGTGGACTTCGCCCACTTCAAATACGTACACCAGACCCCCATCGTGCCGGTGTTCACCCGCCACGACTTCGCCGAACCGGTGTCCTATGTCGACTTCACCATCACCTTCGAAGGTGACGAGTTCCAATCGATCGACGACGTGAAAAGCGGTGTCGAAGCCATCAACGGCGGCCTCGGGATCGCCGTCACCAAGAGCTGGGGGATGGTGGACAACCGCACCATCTCGGCGGTCACACCCGTCGACGAGTCGACCTCCGACGTCCGGTTCACGGTGTACATCGGCCGCACTCCCGGCAAGGACGAGCCGCGGCACGCACAGAAGGCCCAGGATTTCGGCAACGAGGTGATCCGGCAGTTCGCCCAGGATGTGCACATCTGGTCGCATCAGCGGTATTCCGACCCGCCGGCCCTGTCCAGTTCGGAGCTGCAGGGGTTCAACGCCATCCGCGCCTGGGCCATGCAGTTCTACCCCGACGGACTGGGTGGCAGCGCCGCCGAGCTACGCGCCAAGTCAGCCAGAGAGGCAATTCGATGACCATACGAGTCTTTCAAGTCGCGACCGGCAACGTCGGGTCCGAGATGATCAAACGCATTGCCGCCGAACCAGATCTGGAGCTGGTGGGTGTGCACTGCTACTCACCGGAGAAGATCGGCAGGGATGTGGGCGAACTCGTGGGCCTGCAGGCCCACGGCGTGATCGCCACCGGGACGGTCGAGGAGATCATCGCCGCCGCACCCGATGTGTTGACCTTCCACGGCGTCTTCCCGGACGAGGACCTCTACGTCCAGATCCTCGAAGCGGGGATCAACATCGTCACCACCGCGGACTGGATCACCGGCTGGCACCGTGACCACAACCATCCGCATCCGTCGGGCAAACCGGTCTCGCAACTGCTGCAGGAGGCTGCCGAGAAAGGTGGCGCGACGTTCTACGGCACGGGAATGAATCCCGGCCTGAATCAGATCCTGGGTGTGGTGTGCTCGGCTGATGTGGCCGAGATCGAGAACGTCACCACCGTCGAATCCGTCGACGTGTCATGCCATCACTCCAAGGAAACCTGGATCGAGGTCGGTTACGGTCTGCCCGTTGATGATCCGTCGATCCCGTCGAAACTGGAGAAGTACACCCGGGTATTCGCCGACAGCGTGCTGATGATGGCCGACTGTTTCGGTCTCGACCTGGACGAGGTGAAGTTCAGCTACGAACTCGGGGCGTGCACCAAAGACGTCGATCTCGGCTGGTACACCCTGCCCAAGGGCTCACTGGGCGGCAACTACATCAAATACCAGGGCATCGTCGACGGCGTGCCGCGCGTGGAAACCCACCTCGAGTGGCAGATGACCCCACACACCGATCCGAGCTGGGATATCAAGGGCTGCTACATCACCCAGATCAAGGGTGATCCGTGCATCTACAACAAGCACATGATCTTCCCGAAGCCCGGAGTGGACCTGTCGGACCCCACCAGCTTCGCCTCGATCGGCATGACCGTCACCGGTATGCCGGCGCTGCACTCGATCAAGTCCGTGGTGGCTGCGCGCCCGGGTCTCATCACCAGCGCCGACCTGCCGCTACGTGGCTTCGCCGGCCGGTTCAAGCTCTAACCGACCGCGCCGGCTTGGATTGCGGCGGGCCAACTCCCGTAGGAACTGATGTCTTTGCCCGCTGCTGCGGCCACGCCGTCGCAGCCGAATGCCGTGCGCCAGCTGCCGTCGGCGAACTCCACCTTGCCCAACTGCATCGGCGCCGGAAGGGCGGCCAGGAACGTGCCGAGCGCGGCGGGGGAGAGCAGCCACCGGTGCCCGAGCAGAGAAGCGCCATCCTCGTCGTCGGGTACCCGCACGATCGCGGGCTTCGGTGGAACGGTGTCCATGGCAGTCATCCGGTACTTGGGAGCCGTCGTCAGCTCGCCGGCCCAGCGGGCACCGAGGTCGGTCAACTGATGCACCAGGACACCCCCGCGCAGGTGCGCACCGAACACGACCAGCTCGAGGGATTCGGCCACCTGGCTGGGCCAGATGTCCTGTGGCGCCTGGTCTTCGGTGAGCGCAGCCGCAATGTCAAAGGCGACCGCATCCTCGAACGCCCGGCCCAGCACGGTGACGCCGAACTGCGCTTCCCCTGCGGTGCCGAACGGCACTGCCACCCCGCACATGTCGAAGAGGTTGCAGAAGTTGGTGTAGGTGCCCAGGCGGGAATTCACCCCGAGCGGGTCGGCGGCCACCTCATCGATACGGGGATGCGTCGGTGCGGTGGGCACCAGCAGCGCGTCGGCGCCGGCCAGTTCGGCCATCGCGACGGCGCGCAGCCGCTCGACCTCTCCGCGGTCGCGGATCAGCCGGTGCGCGGGGATGTCGCGGGCACCCACGACGATGCGGCCAACCGTGGGATCCACGGTGGCGTCCGGGTTGGCATCGATGAATTCCCCTACCGCGGCATATCTTTCGCTGACCAGTGCTCCGTCATAGAGCAGTTTTGCGGCGGCCAGGAACGGAGCGATGTCCACGGTGACGATCCGCACACCCGCTGACTCCAGGTGCGCCACGGCGGCGGCGAATGCGGCGCGCCAGGTGGCGTCCAGTTCGGGGAGTTCGCTCGGCACGGCCACCACCGGGTGCTCCGGGGCGGCCAGTCGCACGTCCGCCGGCCACCGGCGGTGGCGGGCGCCTGCGGCCATGGCGGCCATGGCGCGGTTGGCGGTATCGAGGTCGCGGGCGAAAATGGTGGGGCAGTCGTAGGATTCGCACGCCGGGACCACGCCGTCCGGGCTGAGCACACCGTAGGTGGGTTTGATGCCGATGATGCCCTGGAAGGCGGCGGGGATACGTCCTGACCCCGCGGTGTCGGTGCCGATGGCGATATCGGCGTCACCGAGCGCCACCGCGACCGCCGACCCTGAGCTCGAGCCGCCGCTCACGTAGTCCGGGCGGCGGCTGTCCGGAACCGCGCCGTACGGGGAGCGGGTGCCCACCAGGCCGGTGGCGAACTGGTCCAGATTGGTCTTGCCCACCACCACCGCGCCGGCAGCTCGCAGCCCGGCTACCACCGAAGCGTCAGTGGTTGGGACGTAAGCGAATTCGGGGCAACCCGCAGTGGTGGGCAGCCCCGCGACGTCGACGTTGTCCTTGACCGCGAGCCGTAGACCGGCCAGCGCTCCGGCGCCGGCGCGGCTGGCAGCCAGCTCCGATTCGACGTCGGCCTGCGAGCGGCGGTGGATCCAGACGGGCATGCGGACAAACCTAGCGGCCGACAGGTATTTGTGCGACTCCACAGACGTGACTTCATCCACAGGCCGACCTCGGGGAGGGCGCGGTGGCCGCCGCGTTGTCGGTCGGGCAGCGGTCAATGGCTCCAGCGCGCCACCACGGCGCGGTCACGACAACAACCGAAGGGACCACTGCGATGTTCGAGACACCGTTGACCGTCACCGGGCGGATCGTCACCGATCCCATCCGCCGGCGGGTTGCCGACCAGGAGTTGGTCAAATTCCGCCTGGCGAGCAACGCGCGCCGCAAGACTGCGGAAGGCACCTGGGAGCCGGGAAACTCGCTGTATCTCACCGTCAACTGCTGGGGGAAGCTGGCCACCGGCGTCAGCGGCAGCCTGACCAAAGGCGACGCCGTGATCGTCGTCGGGCACGTCTACACCAGCGAATACGAGGACCGCGAAGGGATCAAACGGTCCTCGGCCGAACTGCGGGCCACCGCAGTGGGCCCGGATCTGTCGCGTTACCTGGTCGAGGTCAAGAAGATCAACCCGGTCGCGGCACCGGCGGCTGCCGGGGAGGAATCGGCGGAGTCCAGCGGCGAATCCGATGAGGGGGCCGTCGACGAGCCGGAGGAGTTGTCGCTGACGGCCTGACAGCGAGCAGTGGCTCGCGACCACCATGCCGGCCGCGGACCTCTCACCCGGGTAGTGCCGGCTGACCGGCACTACCCGGTCAACTTCTGCCACCGCAACGCCAGAGCCAGTTCCACCGCATCCGCGAACCGGGTCAGGTCAATTCCGGTGATCTCGCGGATCCGCTTCACACGGTGGTTCACGGTGTTGACGTGGACGAACAGTTGGCGTGCGACGCGGGACTGGGAAAGATCATTGGCCAGCAGCGCTTCCGCCGTCTCCAGCAGGTGCGGGTATCCGGCCAGCGGGCGGATCCGGGTGGCCACCAGGGTGTCGGCGACAGCGGGGCGGCTGCTCAACAGGATCTCGATCAACGCCTCGTGATAGTCGAGTATCGCCGCCCCGCTGCCGGTGGTGCCCGCCGCGGCCGCTCTGGCGGCCTCCATCGCCTGGCGGCACGATTCGCCGGCAGTGGTCAGACCTGCGCTGAATTGTCCGATGCCGCAGTAGATTCCGACATGCCCGTCGAGTACCGGTAGCGCCTGCTCGAGGATGCGACGTGGTTCGGCGGAAGCTGAGCGCAGGGTGGCGATGGCCACGGTGGCCTGCCCGACGTCGCCGAAGAGCACCTGGCTGGCATGCGGCTGCAGTTGTGCCGCCAACCGGCGACGTGACCGCAGCAGATCCAGCGGATCGGCGTGGCTGTCGCCCAGCAGGGCGAAGGCGAACCACCGCGCGTCGGGGTCGACCTGCAGCACCTGGACCCAGTCCTGCAGCTGTGCCGAGGTCACCGGGTGACCACTGGTCAGCGCGTTCACCAACTCGTTCTCGGTGCGCCGACGCGAGGCTTCGATGGCCGAGGAGGTGTCGCGGTAGGCATTGATCATCTCGTCGGTCAGCAAGTCGAAGGTGGTGATGGCCAGATCGGCACGCCGGTTGGCCTGCTGCTCCGGCCAGGTGCGCGAATGCGCCAGCAGATCCAGCAGCAGCACCCGCTCGGTGGAGCGGTACGCCTGGATCACCGACTCCAGTGGCACCGACTGGCTGGCGCGCCGAGACCCGAGCGTGCGGGCCGATGCCATCTCGGTGGCATTCGGGCCACGGTCGCGGCGCAGGACTTCCACGGCCAGGTCCAGGTTGGCCCGCACCGAGGGCATCAGCTCATCGTGGCCGAACCGGTCCTCGGAATACCCGGGGTAGACGTTCCACATCAGCTCGGCGGCCCGCTCGGTGAGGGCGTCCAGGTCAGGCGCGTAAACAGGGAGCGAGCCGTCGGGTTGTTGTGAAACCATCACAACACCGTACTGCGAACGTTGGGAAAACCAGGGTCGACTTAGAGGATTACACAGAGCAGTGTGATTACCGCCACGACAGAGCGACCAGCAGGAGGCGACGTGACCATGACGGTGATCGACGAGATCGAACGGGATCTCACCACCCCCACCCCGGAACTGGTGGAGGAGATCGCGGGCCTCGACGGAGACATCGCGGTGCTCGGTGTCGGCGGCAAGGTCGGGCCCAGTGTGGCCATCATGGCCCAGCGGGCCATCGAGCAGGCCGGCGTCGACAAGAAGGTCTTCGGGGTGGCGCGGTTCTCCGACCCGGCGGCGCGCGCCTCCCTGGAACGTGCCGGGGTCACCGCGGTGCCCGCCGACCTCACCGACGACCTCGAACTCGATGCGATCCCTGACGCGGCGAACGTCATCTACATGGCCGGCAACAAGTTCGGCACCGTGGGCAACGAGCACTTCACCTGGATGATGAACTCCTATCTGCCCGGGCGCGTCGCACAGCGCTTCCGCGGCTCCCGCATCGTGGTGTTCTCCACCCTTGTCACCTACCCGCTGGCCGATGTCAGCACCGGCGGCTCGCGGGAATCCGATCCGCCGGGCCCGATCGGCGAGTACTCGGCGTCCTGTGTCGGGCGTGAGCGGATGTTCGAGCACTTCTCCCGCAAGCACGGCACCCCGGTGCTGCTGTTCCGGCTCGGCTACTCCATCGAGACGCGGTACGGCGTCCTGCAGGAGATCGCCCAGGCGGTGCACGACGGCACACCGATTCCGCTGGCGATGGGGCACGCGAGCGTCATCTGGCAACGTGACGTGGCCGAGTACGCGATCCGCTCCCTGCGGTTGGCCACCAGCCCGCCTCGCGCGCTGAACATCACCGGTCCGGAGATCGTGTCCATCCGCTGGCTGGCCGAACGATTCGGCGAACGCTTCGGGCGGGCACCGATTTTCGACGGCGAGGAGACCGGAACCGCGTACGTCATGGACGGCTCGCAGCTGCAGGCCGAATTCGGCTACCCGCGCACCACGGTGCCCGAGATGATGGACACGGTGGCCGAGTGGGTGGAATCAGCCAAACCCCTGATCGGCAAGCCGACGAAGTTCCAGCAACGCAACGGTGCCTTCTGATGACGCTGACGCGACCCGCATTCGAGTCGGTGGTCGGCGCCGGTGCCATGATCAACTGGATCACGGTGGCGCGCGAACATCTGCCGATCTACGAGGACTGGTACAACTTCGAGCACCTGCCGGAACGGGTCTCCACGCCCGGGTTCCTGCGCGCTCGCCGATTCATCGCCACCGATCAGCGCGACGCCGACCGGGTCGACTTCCTCACCCTCTACGAGACGGCGGACGTTGCCGTGCTGGCATCGCCGGAGTACCTGCGCCGGCTGGACAACCCCACCGACCTGACACTGGAAGTGGTGCCGTTGTTCGCGGAGTTCCGCCGGGCGGCGTGCCGAGTCACCGTCGTCCGGGGAGACGGATCGTCGGGACGCGTCGTGGTGGTCGAGGTCGAATCCGACCCGGCGTCACTGCGCAACGCACTGGCCGACACGGTGTTTCCGGAGCTGATCAGGGAACACCAACTGGTGGCCGCGTCGCTGTACGAACCGGACATCGCCGTCAGCGATGCCAAGAACGCGACCGCCGAAGGGCGCTCCTCAGCTCAGCAGCAGGCCTCGTCGTCGGTGGTGGTGGCCGAGTTGCACAGCGGGGTGGACCCAGACCGGCTGGTGGCCGACCTCACCGCTCGCGCCACCGGCGCCGGTATCCGCTTCACCCGGCCGGCGCCGGCCCACACCTTCGAGCTGGTGTACGAATTGCGGTCGGCCGCCAGGTCCCTCAGTGTTCACGGCTCGGCCCGAACCGATCAGGAGTCGTCATGCGGATAGCCAACCTCGATGATCGACTGGTGCTGCTGCGCGACGGCGGGGCAGTCGATGTCCACACCGCCAGCGACGGTCGATTCGGCCCGGATCCGCAGACGGTGTTCGATGACTGGCCGGCTTTCCTGTGCTGGGCGCAGTCGGCTTCGGGTGAGGTGAGGTCCTTCTCCGACGCCGAGCTCAAGGCGCCGGTGCCCCGTCCGCGTCAGGTCTTCGCCATCGGGCTCAACTACGTCAGGCACGCCAAGGAGTCGGGACTGCCGTTACCCGAGCAACCCATGGTGTTCACCAAGTTCCCCAGCGCGCTCACCGGGCCGACGGGCCAGATCGTGCTCACCGGCGACACCGTGGACTGGGAGGTGGAGCTGGTGGCCGTCGTCGGGCGCCCGGCCTACCGGGTCGAGGAAACCGACGCCTGGAGCCATATCGCCGGTCTCACGGTGGGACAGGACCTTTCGGACCGGGCGGTGCAGCAGGCGGGCAGCCCGGCCCAGTTCAGCATGGGCAAGTCGTTCCCCGGCTTCGCGCCCATCGGACCCGCGCTGGTGACACTCGACGAATTCGACAACCCCGACGATCTGCGCGTCAGTACCGAACTCAACGGCGTCACCGTGCAGGACTCCCGGACCTCCGATCTGGTGTTCAGCGTGCCCGAACTGGTGGCCTACCTGTCCGGCATCGTCACGCTGCTACCCGGTGACCTGATCTTCACCGGCACCCCCGAAGGGGTCGGCCTCGGTCGCACCCCACCGAGCTACCTCCACGACGGCGACACCATCGTCACCACCATCGAAGGGATCGGATCGATGCGCCACCAGATGATCGCGCCGGCAACGATGCCGTCGTTGTCTGCCTCCCTGTCCCGGAACGGTGTCTCATGACCAAACCTGTTGCTGCCGCGGACACCTCGCGTGATCCCGCCAGCCTCACCGCCGCCACCGCGTACACCCCCAGGGAACGCCGGTTCGTGCTGATCTTCGCGGTGGTGGGCGCACTGATCGAGAGTATGGAGCTCAACCTGCTGAGCTTCCCGATGCGCGACCTCGCCGGATCGTTCGGGGTCACCAACCAACAGGTGGTCGCGGCGATCACCGCCCAGAGCCTGGCGTCCATCGTCGGCGGCTTCCTGTTCGGCTGGATCGCCGACCGGTACGGTCGCAAACCCTCCTACATCCTGTTCACCGCCACCTACTCCATCGCGGCGATCGTGGGCAGCACCCTGACCGACTTCGACGCCTTCGTGATCACCCGGGTGATCGCCGGTGTGGCGATGGGTGGCGCATTCGGCGTGCTGTTCGCGATGTTCGCCGAGAGCTGGAAGTCTCGCAAACGCGGTTTCATGGGCTCGGTACTGCAGGCCATGTTCATCGCCGGTCAGCTGCTCACTCAGCTCATCCTGTTCACCACGTTGTCCACGCTGGGCTCCGACGCCGGCTGGCGGGTCGGGTTCGCCGCGATCGGGGTCGGGTGTCTGGGTATCGCCGTGGCCGCCTACTTCTGGCTGCCGGAGTCCAAGCTGTGGGAGGCCAGTCGCGCCGCCCGCCAGGACACCACCGGGGCCCCGCCCGTCGCGGACACCGGCGACGATCTCCGTGGGAAGCGATTGGCCTGGGGCGCAGTGTTTCTCACCATCTGCACCACGGGCGTCTTCGCCGCCAGCTATTCCTACATCACGTTCGCGCCCACCTATCTGCGCGAAGCGCTCGGGGTGTCGCTGGGCGTCTCGACGCTGGTACTCACCGTCGGCACATTGCTGGGCATCGGAAGTTACATCGTCTTCGGCGCGCTGTCGGATCGGGTGGGACGACGCAGGTCCACGGTGTACGCGTGCCTGGTCGGCGTCGCCGGCTTCGGCGCCTTCGCATTCTGGAGCAGCGGGTCGGTGGCGGTGGGTATCGTCGCGCTGATGGGTACCGCCATCGGGTACGCCGGGTTCGGTGTGCTGGGCACGTGGATCTCGGAGTTCTACCCGACCCGGTTCCGCGCGCTCGGCTCGAACGCCACCTACTACGTCGCACGCGGCCTGGGTTCGGGTCTCTACCCGCTGTTCGCGCTGACCCTCGCCGGTGGCGATCTGCGGCTCGCGCTCGCCCTCGGCGGGATCGGCGCCGCGCTGGGACTGATTGGATGTCTGTTCGTGCCGGACACCGCGGGACGCACCATCACCGCGGAATGACCCGACCTACCGAGAGGATTGCTGAGATGACTGCCGCAGCTGTCGAGACCATGCGCGCCGCCGTTTGGACCGGAGACGGTGCGACCTTGCAGATCGAGCAGATCCCGGTGCCGCAGCCCAAACACGGGGAGGCTCTGGTCAAGGTCACCGCGTGCGGGGTGTGCCACACCGACCTGCACGTCATGAAAAGCGAAGTCGCCTTCCCGTCGCCGGCCGTGCTCGGACACGAGATCTCCGGCACCGTCGTCGCACTGGGACCCGACACCGAGCCGGTCCGCGGTGTCGAGGTCGGGGCCAAGGTGGTCGGCGCGTTCATCATGCCGTGCGGTGAATGCAGGCAGTGCCAACGCGGGCGCGACGACATGTGCCTGCCGTTCTTCGCGATGAACCGCCTCAAGGGCACCCTCTACGACGGCACCACCCGGTTGCATCGCACCGACGGCACACCGCTGGCGATGTATTCGATGGCGGGCCTGGCCGACTACTCGGTGGTTCCCATCAACGCGCTGGCCCCGCTGCACCCGGATGTTCCCGAGGTCGCCGGCGCGGTTCTCGGATGTGCGTTCTTCACCGCCTACGGTGCCGTGCACCAGACCGCGGCGCTGCAGGCCGGCGAGACCGTGGCTGTGGTCGCCACCGGGGGAGTGGGGTCCAGCATCGTGCAGCTGGCCCGTGCCGCCGGCGCCCAGACCATCATCGCCGTCGACATCAGCGACGAGAAGTTGGCTGCGGCAAAGGAATTGGGCGCCCACCATGTGGTGAACTCGTCGACCACCGATGCCGTGGCCGCGGTTCGCGAACTCACCGGCGGCGCCGGCGTGGACGTCGCGTTCGAGGTGCTGGGTCGCCAGCAGACCTTCGAGCAGGCCGTGAAGATGCTGATCGACGGTGGCCGGATGGTGGCCGTCGGCATCGCGGCAGGACAAGCGACAGCCAACGTGGAGATCACTCCGCTGGTGCGGCGTGGGTACCGCATCATGGGGTCCTTCGGCGGGCGGACCCGCCAGGATCTGCCTGCCGTGATCGACCTCGCCGCCACCGGCGTATTCTCGGTCCAGGACACCGTGACACGTACCTACTCACTCGAGCGTGCCGGCGAAGCCTTCGAGGCGCTGGAACGGGGTGAGATCCAGGGCCGCGCGGTGATCTCGATGTCCTCCTGAGGAGCAACGGCGCCAGCGGCGCGTATCTGTGGCCGGCCCGCGCCTTAGGATGATGCGCGAGCATCAACGCCGCAGACCAGAAAGGCAGCACTGCCGCATGGCTGAGTTCATCTACACGATGAAAAAGGTCCGCAAGGCCCACGGTGACAAGGTCATCCTCGATGACGTCACCCTCAACTTCCTCCCCGGCGCCAAGATCGGCGTCGTCGGTCCCAACGGCGCCGGTAAGTCCAGCGTCCTGAAGATCATGGCCGGCCTCGACAAGCCCAACAACGGCGACGCGTTCCTGGCCACCGGCGCCAGCGTCGGCATCCTGATGCAGGAACCGCAACTCGACGAGACCAAGACGGTGCGGGAGAACGTCGAAGAGGGCGTGCCCATCAAAGCCAAGCTGAACCGGTTCAACGAAGTGGCCGAGCTGATGGCCACCGACTACACCGACGAGCTGATGGAGGAGATGGGCCGGCTCCAGGAGGAGCTCGACGCCGCCGACGCCTGGGACATCGACTCGCAGCTGGAACAGGCGATGGACGCACTGCGGTGCCCGCCGCCCGATGAGCCGGTGACCCACCTGTCCGGTGGTGAGAAGCGCCGGGTGGCGCTGTGCAAACTGCTGCTGTCCAAGCCGGACCTGCTGCTGCTCGACGAGCCCACCAACCACCTGGACGCCGAGAGCGTGCTGTGGCTCGAGCAGCACCTCGCGTCGTACCCGGGCGCCATCCTGGCCGTCACCCACGACCGTTACTTCCTGGACAACGTGGCCGAGTGGATCCTCGAACTCGACCGCGGCCGCGCCTACCCCTACGAGGGCAACTACTCGACCTACCTGGAGAAGAAGGCCGAACGCCTGTCGGTGCAGGGCAAGAAGGACCAGAAGCTGCAGAAGCGGCTCAAGGACGAACTGGCCTGGGTGCGTTCCGGCGCAAAGGCCCGGCAGGCCAAGAACAAGGCCCGCCTGCAGCGGTATGAGGAAATGGTCACCGAGGCCGAGAAGACGAGGAAGCTCGACTTCGAGGAGATCCAGATCCCCACCGGTCCCCGGCTGGGCAACACCGTCGTCGAGGTCGAGCACCTGGACAAGGGCTTCGACGGCCGCATCCTGATCAAGGACCTGTCCTTCACGCTGCCACGCAACGGCATCGTCGGCGTGATCGGCCCCAACGGTGTCGGCAAGACCACCCTCTTCAAGACCATCGTGGGCCTCGAAGAGCCCGACAGCGGCACCGTCAAGGTCGGCGAGACGGTCAAGCTGTCCTACGTCGACCAGACCCGCTCGCGCATCGACCCGAAGAAGAACGTCTGGGAGGTCGTCTCCGACGGCCTGGACTACATCGAGGTCGGTCAGAACGAGGTGCCGTCCCGCGCCTACGTCTCCGCGTTCGGCTTCAAAGGACCCGATCAGCAGAAGCCGGCCGGGGTGCTCTCCGGTGGTGAGCGCAACCGCCTCAACCTCGCGCTCACCCTCAAAGAGGGCGGCAACCTGATCCTGCTCGACGAGCCCACCAACGACCTCGACGTCGAGACGCTGAGCTCGCTGGAGAACGCACTGGAGAACTTCCCCGGCTGCGCGGTGGTGATCTCCCACGATCGCTGGTTCCTCGATCGCACCTGCACGCACATCCTGGCGTGGGAGGGCGACGACGACAACGAGGCCAAGTGGTTCTGGTTCGAGGGCAACTTCGGCGGCTACGAGGAGAACAAGATCGAAAGACTCGGTGCCGAAGCCGCTCGTCCCCACCGGGTTACACACCGACGGCTCACGCGCGACTAATGTGGCCGCTGCGTGCCAACGGGGCCACGCAGTGAAGTCAGGAGTGATCCCGCATGACGGTGAATCCGGGTGCCACAGGTGTCGAGCGGGGGTCCGGAACTCCGCTCCAGTGGGCCGAGCTCTCTCCGGATCGGGCCGAGGCGCTGCGACAGGCCTATCTCGTCACGTACCGCGGCCCGCACGGTGACGCACCGGGCACCGGCGTCGACTCCGCGGACACCGGCGCGCTGAGCCGCCTGGGCACCGAGGACCGGCTGTCCGCCGATCTGCTGGCCGCACACCTTGCGCTCGGGCGCACACGCGCTGCGGGCGAGGTGGCCGTCGCCGTGCAACCGGGGGACCGCGGACCGGCGTTGCAGGTGGTCACCGATCAGGCCGGCATGTTGATGGACTCGGTGACGGTCCTGCTGCATCGTCTCGGCGTTGCCTATACGGCGATCATGAACCCCTCGCTGCGGGTCCAGCGGAACGGCTCGGGTGAGCTGGTGGACATCGCGCCGCGCTCGGACGGCGACGCCCCGCCCACCGAGGCCTGGATCCACATCCAGTTGGCGCAGTCGGCGAATCAGGACGCCGTCGCCGAGGCCGCCCGCTCGTTGCCCAGGGTGCTCGCGGACGCCCGGCAGGTGGCCCTCGACGAGGTGCCCTTGGCGTCGGCGCTGCTGAGTCTGGCTGCCTCGGTCGACGCCGACGATGCCGGCCGGTTCCCCGGGCCGGACTCCCACGATGTCGCGGACCTGTTGCGCTGGCTCGCCGACGGGCATTTCGTGCTGCTGGGCTACCAGCGCTGCCCCGTCGAGAACGGCCACGCGACGGTGGACGCCGCGAGCCGGCTGGGTGTGCTCAGATTGCGCGAGGACGTGCTGCCTCAGCTCACCAGAACCGAGGACCTGTTGGTGCTCGCGCAGGCGACCATGCCGAGCTTCCTGCGCTACGGCGCGTACCCGTATATCGTCGTCGTTCGCGAACACTGCGCCGACCAGACCGTCGAACATCGATTCGTCGGGCTGTTCACCGTGGCCGCGATGAGCGCCAACGTGCTGGACATCCCCCTTGTGGCCAAGCGGGTGCGGGCGGCACTCGCGCTGGCCGCCGACGACCCGAGTCACCCCGGCCAACTGCTGCTCGACGTCATCCAGACGGTGCCGCGTTCGGAGCTGTTCGCACTGACAGCCGAGGAACTGCGCGATATGGCGATGGCCGTGATCGACCTCGGATCGCGGCGGCGGGCGTTGCTGTTCCTGCGCGGCGATCAGTTGGGTCACTTCGTGTCCTGCCTGGTGTATCTACCTCGCGACCGCTACACCACGGCCGTGCGGCTCGAGATGCAGGACATCCTGGTCCGCGAGTTCGGCGGCAACAGTATCGACTACGCCGCCCGTGTCAGTGAATCCCCCTGGGCGCTGGTTCATTTCACCGTCAAGATGCCGACCGGCACCGACGGGCAGAGCATCGACGTCTCCGAGGCCAACGAAACCCGGATCCAGAATCTGCTGACCGAGGCCACCCGCACCTGGGGTGACCGGTTGCAGGCTTCGGTGGCCACCGGGTCCATCGACCAGCGGCGCGCCGACTACTACACCAACGCGTTCTCCGAGGTCTACAAGCAGGCCGTCGAGCCGCGGGATGCGATCGCCGACATCAGCATCATCGAAGAGCTGCAGGACAATTCGGTCAGGCTGGTGTTCGAGGGCGCGGGCGACGGCGGCAACGCGCAGCTGAAGTGGTATCTGGGCGGGCGCTCGGCGTCGCTGAGTGAGCTGCTGCCCATGCTGCAGAGCATGGGCGTGATCGTCCTCGATGAACGGCCGTTCAGCGTCACCAGGCCCGACGGTCTCCCGGTGTGGCTCTACCAGTTCCGCATCTCGCCGCATCCGACCATCGCGCCGGCTGCCCCCGAAGAGGTCGCCGACGTCGCCGCCCGGTTCGCCGACACCGTCACGGCCATCTGGCAGGGACGAGTGGAGATCGACCGGTTCAACGAGCTGGTGCTGCGGGCGGGCCTGACCTACCAGCAGGTGGCGATCGTCCGGTCGTACGCGAAATACCTGCGGCAGGCCGGGTTTCCGTACAGCCAGTCGCACATCGAAAGCGTGGTCAACAGCAACGCGCACACGGCCCGCTCCATGGTGGAGCTGTTCGAGGCCATCTTCGATCCCGATCTGCCCGAGGCGGACCGGTCGCAGCGTGCACAGCTGGCGGCGGCCAGCGTCGCCGCCGACATTGACGCGCTGGTGAGCCTGGACACCGACCGGGTGCTGCGTGCCTTCGCATCGTTGATCCAGGCCACCCTGCGCACCAATTACTTCGTCACGCGGGAGAACTCGGCCCGCCGCAGCGGTGTGCTGGCCTTCAAACTCAACCCTGGGCTGATCGACGAGTTGCCGCTGCCCCGGCCGAAATTCGAGATCTTCGTGTACTCGCCGCGCGTCGAGGGGGTGCACCTGCGGTTCGGGTCGGTGGCCCGCGGTGGCCTGCGGTGGTCGGACCGCCGGGAGGACTTCCGCACCGAAGTCCTCGGGCTTGTCAAAGCCCAGGCGGTGAAGAACGCCGTCATCGTGCCGGTGGGCGCCAAAGGCGGTTTCGTCGTGAAGAATCCGCCGTTGCCCACCGGTGACGCCGCCGTCGACCGCGACGCAACCAGGGCCGAAGGCGTCGCGTGCTACCGGTTGTTCATCTCCGGGTTGCTCGACGTCACCGACAACATCGATCGAACCGCGGGCGGGGACCGCGGCCCAGGTGCGGTGACGGCCCCCGACCGGGTGGTGCGCCGTGACGGCGACGACGCCTATCTGGTGGTGGCCGCCGACAAGGGCACCGCGACGTTCAGCGATATCGCCAACGACGTCGCCAAGTCCTACGGGTTCTGGTTGGGTGACGCGTTCGCGTCGGGCGGATCGGTGGGCTACGACCACAAGGCGATGGGCATCACCGCCAAAGGCGCGTGGGAAAGCGTCAAACGCCACTTCCGCGAGATGGGGGTGGACACCCAGGCGCAAGATTTCACCGTCGTCGGCATCGGCGACATGAGCGGTGACGTGTTCGGCAACGGCATGCTGCTCTCGGAGCACATCCAGCTGGTGGCGGCCTTCAACCACCTGCACATCTTCCTGGATCCCACACCGGATGCCGCGCGCAGTTTCGCCGAGCGCCGGCGACTGTTCGACCTGCCCCGGTCCAGCTGGGAGGACTACGACAGGTCCCTGATCTCCGCCGGCGGCGGCATCTACAGCCGCGAGCAGAAATCGATCCCGATCAGCCCCGAGGTGCGCGCCGCGCTCGGACTGGGCGAGGTCGCCGAACTGACCCCACCCGCGCTGGTGAAGGCGATCCTGCAGGCCCCCGTCGACCTGCTGTGGAACGGCGGCATCGGGACCTACATCAAGGCCGAGAGCCAGTCCGACGCCGACGTCGGCGACCGGGCCAACGACCCGGTGCGCGTCAACGGAAACCAGGTGCGCGCCAAGGTGATCGGCGAAGGCGGCAACCTGGGCGTCACCTCACTGGGCCGGATTGAGTTCGACCTGGCCGGTGGCCGGATCAACACCGACGCCCTGGACAACTCCGCAGGAGTCGACTGCTCCGACCACGAAGTGAACATCAAGATCCTGGTCGATTCGCTGGTCACACAGGGCAAGGTCGAGGCCGGCGAGCGCACCGCCCTGCTGGAATCGATGACCGATGAGGTGGGCGAGCTGGTGCTGGCCGACAACATCGAACAGAACGACCTGATGGGCACCAGCCGTGCCAATGCGGCCAGTCTGCTCAATGTGCATGCGCGCCAGATCAAAGAGCTGGAGGCCCGCCGTGGGCTCAACCGTGAACTGGAAGCGCTGCCGTCGGACAAGGAGATCCGCCGGCGCACCGACGCGGGCCTGGGGCTGACCTCACCAGAGCTCGCCACGCTGATGGCGCATGTGAAGCTGGCGCTCAAAGACGAGGTGCTGGCCAGCGAGCTGCCCGATCAGGACGTCTTCGCCGCCCGGCTGCCCTCGTATTTCCCTGCGCCACTGCGTGATCGGTTCGCAACCGAGATCCGCAGTCACCAGCTCAGGCGCGAGATCGTGACCACCATGCTGGTCAACGACCTCGTCGACACCGCGGGTATCAGCTTCGCCTACCGGATCACCGAGGACGTGGGTGTCGGGCCGGTGGATGCCGTGCGCACCTACGTGGCCACCGATGCGATCTTCGGTGTCGGCGAGGTGTGGCGGCGTCTGCGCGCCGTAAGCCTGGAAAACCATGTGCCCGTTCATGTCTCGGACCGCATGACGCTCGACCTGCGCCGTCTCATCGATCGCGCCGGCCGGTGGCTGCTGAACAACCGGCCGCAGCCGCTGGCTGTCGGCGCGGAGATCAACCGGTTCGCCGCCAAGGTCGCCGCGCTCACGCCGCGGATGGGGGAGTGGCTGCGCGGTGACGACAAGGCGATCGTGGCCAAGGAGGCCGCGGAGTTCGCCTCGCACGGGGTGCCCGAGGACTTGGCCTACATGGTCTCCAGCGGTCTGTACCAGTACAGCCTGCTCGACATCATCGACGTCGCCGACATCGTGGACCGCGACGAGGTGGAGGTCGCCGACACCTACTTCGCGCTGATGGACCATCTCGGTACCGACGGACTGCTGACCGCGGTGTCCGGGCTGCCAAGGGATGACCGTTGGCATTCCCTGGCTCGCTTGGCGATTCGGGACGACATCTACAGTTCCATCCGTTCGCTCACCTTCGATGTGCTGGCCGTCGGTGAACCGGATGAAAGCGGTGAGGAGAAGATCGCCGAGTGGCATCACACCAACGGTTCCCGGCTGGAACGCGCGCAGGGCACTCTCGACGAGATCTATGCCGATGACGAGCGCGACCTCGCCACGCTGTCGGTGGCGGCCCGGCAGATCCGCAACATGACCCGCTCGCAGGGGGCGGGGTCCTCCACGTGAGCCAGCCGTATGTGACTCCCGTCGGCGTGCGCTGGTCGGACATCGACATGTACCAGCACGTCAACCACGCCACCATGGTGACGATCCTGGAGGAGGCCCGCGTCCCCTTCCTGTCGCCGGCGTTCGGGCCCACCATCGCAGAAGTCGGTCTGCTGATCGCCGAGGTCAAGGTGTCCTACAAGGGTCAGCTGCGGCTGATCGACTCACCCCTGCAGGTCAGCATCTGGGTGAACCGTTTGCGGGCAGTCGATTTCACGCTCGGCTATGAGGTGCGCTCGGTCAACGCCGAGCCCGACTCCAAGCCCGCCGTGATCGCCGAGAGCCAGCTGGCGGCCTTCGACATCGACGAGCAGAAGCTGGTCCGGTTGTCGCCGGCGCATCGTGAATACCTGGAGAAATGGGTCCGGTAGGCGAGCGGGGGCTGTGGCTGCCCGACCCCGCCCACCGCGCCGACCTGACGATGTTCGCCGAGCGGGCGCACCGCCTGGACGACGCGGCCGTGATCCGGATCAGGGCCCGCGCCAACGGACTGCTGGGGGCGTGGGTGGCGACCAACTTCGATGTCCTGGCGGGCCGGGCGCTCGCCGGGACTGTGCGGCCCGACGACCTGTCCGCCGGGGCCGATGCGCTGCTGCAGGGGCTGCGAGCCGTCGACCGTGTCGGCTTCGTGGACCCGGGCTGGTCGATGGATTCGGCCTGGCGTGGGGCTCTGCCGCCGGAACAGGGGTTCGCGCACCTCGATGACGTTCCCGCCAGGGTGATGCTCGACCTCGCCCAGCGCGGCGTGGCGTTGGCCCGCGAGCACGGCAGCAGTCAGGGCCCGCCGGTGTCGCTGCTGGATCAGGAAGTGATCAGCGTCAGCGCCGACGGGGTGACCGTCGGAATCCCGATGCGGTGTGTGTTCGCGCTGACCGCCATGCGTTTCCTGCCGCAGTCGGGCAAAGGTGACGACGAGTTCGCGCCGGAGTCGGTGGCGGCCGACGAGATCGTGCGGGTGCGGGTGTTGCCGGCGTGGCTGCGGATCGATGCCCGGTTCGGGTCGGTGTACCGCCGCCGCGGCGACCCGGCCCTCGTTCTTCGGTGATTTGGGCGCGTTCATAACCGCTGAGCGGTTATGAACGCGCCCAAATCACTCAGAAAGGCGAGTTCATCATCGAGTGGGCCGCCATCTCCAGGTAGTCCAGCAGCGCCTTGCGGTGCTCGTCGTCGAGGGTGTCGCAGTCGATCTCGGCGACAGCGGTGTGCATGCACCGCAGCCACGCGTCACGCTCCAGCGGGCCGATCCGAAACGGGTGATGACGCATCCGCAGCCTCGGATGCCCCCGCTGCTCGGAGTAGGTGCGCGGCCCGCCCCAGTACTGCTCGAGGAACATCCGCAGGCGGACCTCGGCGCCGGGCAGGTCGTCGTCGGGGTAGAGGGGCCGCAGGATCTCGTCCTCGGCGACCTGCTCGTAGAACCGCGACACGATTTTGTGGAAGGTGGCGGCACCGCCGACGGCGTCGTAGAAGGTCTGGGGGTCCTCGGGCACACCCCCATTGTTCACTTTCCGGCCCCGGTGCCCGTCCCGGCCCGGGGGCATTTCGACACGTCACGCGATGTTCACCGGATTGACCTGCGAACACGGCCGAAATTGTCGTGCGGCGGCCGCGGATCCATGGTGGACTGTCCGCGGAGGGACCAATGGCCCAGCGCAAGCGAAACCAACTGAATAGGGTTGGACACCGCGTCGCGGTGGGCCGTTCCGGGTCCACTGTCGGGGCGTCTCTGCACAGTGTCGAGACCGTCGTACCGCCGACCGATGGCAATTCGGTATGGGGCCGGCGTCGGGTGCTGCTGTTGAACTCCACCTACGAGCCGTTGACCGCACTGCCGATGCGGCGGGCCATCGTGATGCTGCTGTGCGGCAAGGCCGACGTCGTACACGACGACCCGTCCGGACCGGTGATCCACTCGGCGTCGCGCACCATCGTGGTTCCCTCGGTGATCCGGCTGCGCACCTTCGTCCGGGTGCCGTACCGCGCCCGGATCCCGATGACCCGTGCCGCGCTGATGCACCGCGACCGGTTCCGCTGCGCGTACTGCGGGGCGAAGGCCGACACCGTGGATCACGTGGTCCCACGCAGCCTCGGCGGCGAGCACACCTGGGAGAACTGCGTGGCCTGCTGCTCCACCTGTAACCACCGCAAGGCCGACAAACTGCTCTCGGAACTGGGCTGGACACTGCGGGTGACCCCCACCCCGCCCAAGGGTCAGCACTGGCGGCTGCTGTCGACGGTCAAGGAGCTCGACCCCGCGTGGGTGCGCTATCTGGGCGAGGGCGCGGCCTGAAATCCGTGGCTCACTCCGACAGCGTGTAGTGGGTGGGATAAATTTGCGTCGTGACCGAAACCGCTATCGCCCACTCCGTGATGGGAGGGGTGCCGCTGCTGCTGGCCGCGGTGCTCGCTCTGCTGATCTGGCGCAAGCCCGGCCCGCACCCGAAGTCCTACAAGCTCTCTGAGCAGTGGACCCACGAGCCCATCCTGTGGGCGGCCACCGGTGAGGTCATCGGCGACGCGCATGGACATGGTTCGCACGAATTCACGGTTGGAGGTGGCGCAAGTGGCAAGTGGTGAACACCACGACACCGAGGTGCTGAAGCGCGAGTCCGAGAACCTGCCCTACGGGTGGGCAGTCACCTACAGCGGCCGGCTGTCGGGCGTCACCGAGCCGGGCCACCTGTCGGAGACCTATCCGTTCTCCATTCAGGAGCGGGTGGAGCTCGACGAGGCGCTGAAGTTCGGTTCCCGGGCCTCCAAGGCCCGGTTCGCCGTCTACATCGGTGAGCTGGGTGCACCCACCGCCGCCGCGGCGCGGGCCATCCTGGCCAAGGTGCCCACCCCCAACGAGGCCGTACTGATCGCCGTGTCACCGAATCAGAAGGTCATCGAGGTGGTCTACGGCGCCGGACTGCAGGGCCGAGGTGCCGAGTCCGCCGCGCCCCTCGGAGTGGCCGCCGCGACGTCGGCGTTCCGCGAGGGCAATCTCATCGACGGTCTCGTCAGCGCCATTCGCGTCCTGTCGGCAGGGATCTCCCGCCCTTAGCCCGGGGCCCCAACGGGGGTCTGGCGATCCCTGGCACGTCGCTGCGTCCATCGCGACACTGAGGGGATGGACCAAGGACAGCTCGCCGACTTCCTGCGCACCCGCCGCGAGACGTTGACACCCGGCGACGTCGGGCTGCCCGTCGGTCCGCGCCGGCGCACCGCGGGTCTACGCCGCGAGGAGGTCGCCGCCTTGGCGGTGATCTCGACCGACTACTACACCAGGATGGAACAGCAACGTGCGCCGCAACCGTCGGTGGAGGTGCTGGCATCCCTGGCCAGGGCGCTGCGCCTGACGATCGACGAACGCGATCACCTCTTCCGGTTGGCCGGGCACAATGCGCCGGCACGCACTCTCGGCGGCGAGCATGTCAGCCCGGCTACGCTGCGGATCCTCGACCGCCTGCACGACACCCCGGCCCAGGTGATGTCGGCGCTGGGGGAGACGCTGGTCCAGACGCCGGCTGCGCGCGCACTGATGGGTGACGAGACGGTCTACCGAGGTTTCGCGCGAAGCGTGGTGTATCGCTGGTTCACCGATGACGACGCCCGTGGGCTGTACCCGGCCGAGGATCACCCCACGATCGGGCGGGACTTCACCGCCGGTGCCCGGGTGGCCTATACCCGCGACGGTGCCGGTTCGAGGGCAGCGCAGATCGTCGAGGATCTCCTGGAGCGCAGCGCCGAGTTCGCCGATCTGTGGAAACGGCACGATGTCTCGGGCAACACCGCGCGCACCAAGCGGCTGGTGCACCCGAAGCTCGGGGTGCTCCACGTGCATTGCCAGATCCTCTACGACGCCGTGCAACTGCACACCTTGCTGGTGTTCACCGCCGACCCGGGAACGCCGAGCTACGCCAAGCTCGCCGCCTTGGGAGCCGATCCCGAGTCCCATCAGCGCGACAACCGGGTAAGCCAGGGACTGCCGGTCGGTGGATGACTCCACTCTGAATGTGATCGGCGCGCTCCGGAAATCTCGGTACTGCCAGCACAGCGACGAGTATTCGAGGAGTTTCACATGGTAGGCAGATTCACGGTGGACGTTCCGGACCTGAGCGGCAGGTTGGCGGTGATCACCGGCGGCAGCGACGGTATCGGCTTCGGCTTGGCAGGCCGGCTCGCCGCGGCGGGGGCAGAGGTGATCCTGCCGGTGCGCAACGCCGACAAGGGCAAAGCGGCGGCAGACCGTGTTCGGTCCGCCGCGCGGGAGGCCGTCGTCGACGTCCGTCGTCTCGACCTGTCGTCACTGCAGTCGGTCGCCGACTTCGCCGGTGAGCTGGTCGGCGAGGGCAGGCCGGTCCACATCCTGATCAACAACGCCGGAGTGATGAACCCGCCGAGCCGCCAGACCACGGCCGATGGCTTCGAATTGCAGTGGGGCACCAACCATCTCGGCCATTTTGCGCTCACCGCGCGACTGCTGCCTCTGCTGCGGGCCGGCCGGGCGCGGGTCACCACGCAGTCGAGTATCTCGGCTGCCGGCAACGAGATCAATTGGGACGACCTCAACTTCGAGCAGTCCTACTCTGCGGGCCGGGCGTACAGCCAGTCGAAGATCGCCAATCTGATGTTCGCCCTCGAACTCCACCGCCGCAGTCAGCGGGCCCGGTGGGGGATCACCAGCAATGCCTCACATCCCGGGGTGACCGCCACCAATCTGCTTGCCGCCCAGCCCCATCTGGGCCGCACCAGCGACACGATGAGCGTCCGGATCATCCGGTTGCTGGCCCGGCTGGGAGTGTTGCAGACCGTCGAGCAGGGTTTGTCGACCGCGTTGTACGCCGCTACCAACCCGTCCGCCGACGGGGGGAAGCTCTACGGTCCCAGCGGGTTCAGGAATCTGGCGGGACCGCCGGCCGAGCAGCAGGTGTACCGGCCTGCCCGGGACGCCGCCGACGCCGCCCGCTTGTGGGAGAGGTCCGAAGCGCTGGTCGGTGTGCAGTTCGCGACGGCGAGCTGAGCCCCGCGAGGGCGCGTGTTTGTACGCCTCACACGGAGTGTCGGTGTACAAACACGCGCCCTCGCGGTGAGGTGGTCAGCTGACGTCGAAGGTGCGGGCGCGCAGCGAACGCTCCACTCCCGCACGGCCTTCGAGCACCAGCCGGCGCAGTGCCGGCGGGACCTCCGGGTCGGCCAGGAACCGGTCGGCGGCGTCGAGTGCGGCCTGGCTGATGTCCCACGACGGGTATAGCCCGACGACCACCGTCTGGGCCACCTCGCTGGACCGCCGCTCCCACACCGAGCTGATGGTCTCGAAATAGCGCTCGGTGAACGGCAGCAGCAGCTCGCTCTGACCGGGTCGGACGATGCCGCCGATGATGGCGCGGCCGGTGATGTTGGCCAGCGTGTCGTCCTCGATGACCTGCGTCCAGGCGGCGTTCTTGACCTCGGCCTGGGGGCGCGCGGCGGCGGCCGCGGCGGCATTGCGCCGTCCTGCCGCGGTGGGGTCGGTGGCCGCCTCCCTGTCGATGAACGGCGTCTCCGTACCGTCGGCGTCGATATCGCCGCTGGCGGCCAGGGCGGTCACGATCCGCCAGCGCAGATCGGTGTCGATCACCAGGCCGGACAGATTCACCGCGGCGGGCTCGTTGTCCAGCAAGGTGGCCAGCACCGCGACGTGGTTGCGCGACAGCACCGACGTGCACAGCGCGTTGACGAATGCCAGCTGGTGGTCCGAGCCCGGCTGCGATTCGCGGGCCAGGTCCAGCAGCTTGTCGGCGAACGCCGGCCAGCCGGTGGTGGTGGCCCAGCCCGGGTCGGCGTAGGAGCCCAGCGCGGTCTGCGCCTGCAGGACCAGCCGTTGCGCGACACCGACCTCGGTCTCGGCGTGCAGCCCGCTCATCACCAACGCCACGAAGTCACGCGCCTTCAGCTCGGCTTCGCGGGTCATCTCCCAGGCGGCCGACCACACCAGGGTGCGGGGCAGCGGCTCGCTGATGTCGGCGATCCGGCTCAGCGCCGTCTTCAGCGACTCGGCATCGAGTCGCGAGGCGCAGTACGTCAGGTCGTCATCGTTGACCAGGATCAACTTGCCCCGCGAAACACCCTGCAAGGCAGCAACTTCGGTGGACTCGCCCTCGATGTCGAGTTCCTCGCGGTGCACCCGTACCAACTTGCCGGAGCCGTCGTCGTCATAGATGCCCACTGCCAGCCGGTGCACGCGGGTTTCGCCGGCGCCCGGCGCAGCCCCGCTCTGCGTGATGGCGAACCGGGTGAACGTGCCGTCATCGTCGACGTCGAAGTCGGCGCGCAGCGTGTTGAGGCCAGTGGTCTTCAGCCACTGCCGGCCCCAGCCGGACAGATCCCGGCCGGAGGACTTTTCCAGCGCCCCGAGCAGATCGCCGAACGTGGCGTTGGCGAACGCGTGGTCACGGAAGTAGTCCCGCAGCCCCGCGAGGAAGGACTCCAACCCGACGTAGGCCACCAGCTGCTTGAGCACGCTGGCGCCCTTGGCGTAGGTGATGCCGTCGAAGTTTACCTCGACGGCATGCAGGTCGGGGATCTCGGCGGCCACCGGGTGAGTGGAGGGCAGCTGGTCCTGCCGGTAGGCCCAGGACTTCTCGACATTGGCGAAGGTGGTCCAGGCCTCGGTGTACTCGGTGGCCTCGGCCTGGCACAGCACCGAGGCGAAGGTCGCGAAGGACTCGTTGAGCCACAGGTCGTCCCACCACTGCATGGTGACCAGATCGCCGAACCACATGTGCGCCATCTCGTGCAGGACAGTCTCGGCACGGCGCTCGTAGGACGCCCGGGTGACCTTGCTGCGGAACACGTAATCCTCGAGGAATGTCACCGCGCCGGCATTCTCCATGGCGCCGGCGTTGAATTCCGGCACGAACAGCTGGTCGTACTTGCCGAACGCGTACGGCGTCCCGAAGTTGTTGTGGTAGAACGCGAAACCCTGCTTGGTTTCGGTGAACAGGCGTTCTTCGTCCATGAACTCGGCCAGCGAGGCGCGGCAGAAGATACCCAGCGGGATCTCGCCGTGCTCGTCGCTGTAGGTGTCGTCCCAGCGGGCGTACGGACCGGCGATCAACGCGGCCAGGTAGGTGCTCATCCGCGGCGTGGTGGCGAAGGTGTGGATCTTCGCGCCGTCGGCGTCCTCGACCAGGGTGGTGGCGCCGTTGGAGATCACCTGCCAATGTGCGGGCGCGGTGACCGTGACGTCGAAGGCGGCCTTGAGGTCGGGCTGGTCGAAGCAGGCGAACATCCGCTTGGCGTCGGCGGTCTCGAACTGCGAGTACAGGTACACCTCGCCGTCCACCGGGTCGACGAAGCGATGCAGCCCCTCCCCGGTGTTGGAGTAGAGGCAGTCGGCGTCGACGACGACGACGTTGTGCTCGGCCAGGCCGGACAAGGCGATGCCGGTGGACTCGTCATAGCCGGAGACGTCCAGTTCGTGGCCGTTGAGGGTGGCGCTTCGCACGGTATCGGCTGCGATGTCGAGGTAAGTGTCCGCGCCGGCGAGCGCGTCGAATTCGATGGTCGTCACCGATCGGAACGTGCGTTCCCCCGGTGCGCCGCTGCCGTCGGTGAGGTCCAACGAGATGCGGTAGCTGTCGACGGTCACCAGCGCCGCGCGCTCGGCCGCCTGATCCTGAGTCAGATTGGGAAGTGCCACGCCCGCCAACACTAATGGCCGTGACACCAGGTGCGCGCTACTGACGGAGAATCTTGGTCTACTGGCTTGTGTCGGGCCGCGGCCGGGAACACAACGCCGGACCGACAGGTTGTGCTGAACGAAAATCTGACCATCGAGAGGAAGTCCTAATGGCAGACGCATCTGCCGGCAGCAGCGCCGGAAAAGACACCGCCGGGTTCTGGTTCGATCCGTTGTGCCCGTGGTGCTGGATCACCTCGCGTTGGATCCTCGAAGTCGAGAAGGTCCGCGACATCAACGTGGAGTTCCACGTGATGAGCCTGGCGGTGCTCAACGAGGGGCGTGACCTTCCCGAGGAGTACCAGGAGATGATGAAGAAGGCCTGGGGCCCGGTGCGGGTGGCCATCGCCGCCGAACAGGCGCACGGCTCCGAGGTGCTGTCACCGCTCTACACCGCGATGGGCACGCTGATCCACAACGAGGACAACAAAGACTTTGACGACGTGATCCCCAAAGCCCTGGCGCAGGCCGGGTTGCCCGCCGAATTGGCCGAGGCGGCCAAGACCGACAAATACGACGACGCGCTGCGCAAGAGCCACCACGCCGGCATGGACGCCGTCGGCGAGGACGTCGGCACCCCCACCATCCACGTCAACGGTGTCGCCTTCTTCGGCCCGGTGCTCTCACGTATCCCGCGCGGCGAGGAAGCCGGCAAGCTGTGGGATGCCTCGGTGACGTTCGCGTCGTACCCGCACTTCTGGGAGCTCAAGCGCAGCCGTACCGAGCGTCCCGAGTTCGACTGAGCCGACGGGGGAGTTGCCGGTGCGGAGCCGGCGACTCCTCCGGAGCCGGGGCGCCGGTTCGATTGACCCGCAGGTCATTTCGTCTCTGCTGTTGCACCCCAGCGGATCGAAGGCCACGGTGTATCCCATGACACCCGCGGAGATGCTCGATGTGGCGTATGCAGAAGCACAAAAAGGTCTGGACGAGGGCGGGATACCGATCGGTGCCGCGTTGTTCAGCGCCGACGGCGTGCTTCTGGGCAGCGGCCACAACCGGCGCGTACAGCAGGACGACCCCTCTGTGCATGCCGAGACGGACGCGTTCCGGGCCGCCGGGCGGCAGCGAGACTACCGCTCCACCGTCATGGTCACCACGCTGTCGCCCTGCTGGTACTGCAGCGGTCTGGTGCGTCAGTTCAACATCGGCGCGGTGGTGATCGGGGAGAGTCGCACGTTCACCGGCGGGCACGATTGGCTGGCCGAGCACGGAGTGAGCGTCACCGTGCTCGACGACGAACGCTGCGTCGCCATGATGACGGAGTTCATCGCCGCGGAGCCCGCGCTGTGGAACGAGGACATCGGCGTCGGTCCCTGACTCCGGTGGATCGTCGGAGAGACCCGACATACGTGAAGCGGGTGCGGACCCCGGCTGGTGAGCCGGGACCCGCACCCGCTTTTTCGCGACGATCCGTGGAACTCTAGCTGTCGGTCGAGCTGCTGCTCGGCGGGCCGTCGTTGCCGTCGTTGCCCTGGTTGCCGTTGTCGCCGCCGAGGCCGCCCTGGCCGCCGGTGCCGCCGTTGCCACCGGTACCGCGGTTGGGCTGGCCGGAGGAGTTCAGGCCACCCGGAGTGGCGCTGCCGCCGTTGCCGCCCTGGCCACCGTTGCCGGTGCCCTCGCCGACCGAGATACCGCCGTCGCCGCCGGTGCCGCCGTTGCCGCCGCGCGCAGCTCCACCGGTGGCGCTGCCACCGTTGCGACCCACGCCGCCGGAGCCGCCGATGAGACCGCCGTCGCCGCCGTTACCGCCGCGGCCGCCGGTGGTGTTGCCGCCGGTGGAGGTTGCGTTACCGCCGACGCCGCCACGGCCGCCGAGGCCGGATGCGACGGCGTTGCCGCCGGTTCCGGCGTTGCCGCCGGTGGCGCTGCCGGCCTCCGAATTGGCCGCACCGCCGTTACCGGCGTTGGTGCCGCGACCGACCAGGCGGTCGCCGCCGTTTCCGCCGTTTCCGCCGACTGCGTTCGCGCTGCCGTATGCCGTGGCCGCGCCGCCGCTGCCGCCGGAGCGACCCTGGATCTCGGGGGTGGAGCCGCCGCTGATGGTGCCGTGCCCGGCGTATCCGCCGTTACCGCCGGTGGCGGTCTGCGTGCTGGAGCCGCCGCCGGCAGCGCTGCCGACAGTTGCCGCGCCGCCGGCGCCGCCGGCGCCCGCGCCGTAGACGGTGGTGTCGTCCTGGGAGAACGGAATGCCGATCACCGTGCCACCGCCGTCGCCGCCGGTGCCGCCTGCGGCGTTGCCGAACAGCGATGATGCAGCGCCGCCGGCGCCGCCCTTGCCGCCGTTGCTCGGGGACAGGGTTGCGCCCTTGCCGCCGCTGCCGCCCTTGCCGCCCACCGCGTTGGTGGCACCGGTTGCGTTGACGTTGGTGTCGGATCCGCCCACGCCGCCGTCGCCGCCGTTACCGGAGAAGAAGCCGCCGTTACCGCCGTTGCCGCCGGCGGTTGCCGCCGACGCCAGAGTGCCGTCCGCGTTGTAGACAGCTGCGACGCCGGCGCCGCCGCTGCCGCCGTTGCCGAAGAGGCCCGCGTTGCCGCCGGCGCCACCGTTGGCGCCGGCTCCGCCGTTGCCCCAGAGGATGCCGCCGTTGCCGCCGGCGCAGTTGGTGCCACAGGTCGCGGCGTCGGCATCCAGGCCGTTGCCGATCAGCCAGCCACCGTCACCGACGGCTGGACGCAGGAACACCGACGCATCGATCGCCGCGGCGGACGCCGATGCACCGGCACCCGTGGAATCACCGAAAAGGTAGTTCAGCTGGGATTCGGTGTTGACCAGCTTGACCTCGGCGGTGTAGGCCGAGGCGGCCGTCGGCTCGTCGGAAGCGGCCGCAGCGGCCACCAAGGCGCCGAGCCCGACCATTGCCGCGCCGGCGACGCCCGTGGTCACGTGCTTGTGCACGGACCACGAGGCCACCCTGTGGCGACCGGACTTCACGTACATACAACCCCCTTGGGGAACTAGGCCTGACGGGCTTCGGCAGGCGAGGTTTCTTAGCGTTTCCTGTGAAAAGCCGCCCTGATTCTTAGGTTTGCGGAGGCACGCGTCAAGACCTACGTGCAGGCAAGGCTAACCTATCGTTGCGTTTGCAACTATCTTCGCGCCCGCCGAACGCCTGTATGGCCGATTTCCTGCAGGTCAACGCACCCGTAAATTGTTTCAGGTCACATCCACGTTGCCGAGAGGTCTTGAATTCGAAAACCCAAGCCGGTGTGCGGTCCGGTGTGTTCCGCGCGTCTGCCGCCTCCGGCAACTGTTCGCGCTTTGCTAGAACGCGTTCCAGGCGCCCCGCCTGAGAGCGGTCAGGCCCCGACACAGAAAACGGGCGCCGGCTGCACTCGTGCAGCCGACGCCCGCCCCTCGCAATGGCGATCAGTCGTCAGGGTTGCTCTGTCCCGGGTCGCCCGCAGCTCCGTCATCGCCGCCGAGGCCACCGGAACCCCCCTCGCCGCCTTCTCCACCGGTCGCGGTCCCGTCGTCGGTACTGAAGGCGTTGCCCCCGTCGCCGCCGTCACCGCCGGTGCCACCGATCAACCCGCCGGCACCGCCTGTGCCGCCGTCACCACCTGTGGCGTCACCGTCGTCGACGTCGCCGACGCCGCCCGCGCCGCCCTCGCCGCCGGAGCCCATCAGGGCACCACCGCCGCCTCCGGTTCCGCCGGTGCCGCCGGTGCCGTTACCGTCGCCCCAGGCCCAGCCGTCGCCCCCTGCGCCGCCCGCGCCCCCGGTGCCCGTTCCACTCCCGCCGCCGGTGCCGCCTGCGCCGCCCTGGCCGAGCTGATCTGAGGATGCGTAGTCCTCGTCGGAGCCCACCCCGCCGAAGCCGCCGGCGCCGCCGACGCCTGCGGTTCCGTGTGTCACGCCTCCACCGGCTCCGCCGGCACCCCCGGTGGCATTGCCGTTCAACGACCACGCCACCCCGCCGTCGCCGCCGTCGCCGCCGTTGCCGATCAGGCCCCCCGCGCCGCCGGCTCCGCCCGCGGCGCCCACTGCGTCGGCCTCGTTGGCCTCGGTCTCCGGGTCGTCGCACAGGTCATTCCAGTCCGCGCCACCCTCGCCGCCGAGACCGCCGCTGCCGAAGAACAGCCCACCGTTGCCGCCGGCCCCACCCGCGACGGCGGCCGATACCAGTTCGCCGTCCTCGTAAACGGCGTCGGCGCCGGCTCCACCGTTGCCGCCGTTGCCGAACAGGAAGGCCTTGCCGCCGGCGCCGCCGTTGGCACCATTACCGCCGTTGCCCCAGAGCAGACCGCCGTTGCCGCCGTTGCAGGCGGCGCCGGTGCAGTTGGCGGGGGCGTCGAGGCCGTTGCCGATCAGGAAACCGCCGTCACCCCACATCGGGGTGAGCCCGTCTTCGTCGAGTACGGCACTGGCAGCGACCCCGTCGGCGACCTCGCAGCCGGGATCGAGTGCGTCGCAGTCGGCCTCGTCGTTGACGAGCGCGATCTGCGCGGAGTACGTCGCCGGTGCGTCCGGAGTCGCGAGGATCAGGGCCCCGATCCCAACCATCGCGGCGCCGGCCAGGCCGGTGGAGAAGTACTTCGGAACTGAACGCGACGACGCCTTGCGGCGTCCGGACTTGACGTACATGGAACCCCCTTGGTTCTGTGCCCGCCTGACCTCGGGCTGGTGGCTCCCTGAGTTTTTCTTGAGAAAGCCGACATGATTGTTAAGTTTGCGAGAACGCCCGTCAAGCGAAATTCGGATGTTACTCAGAGGGTTGTTTCTGTACGCAAGCATTGCCGTTCGGGCAATGGTTGAATCCGCCCCTGTTTCTCCACTTCAACGCTGTGACATGCACTTTGGTGTTTCCTGAACTCGCCTGAAAGAATGCTGAATCGTGCGGCGGCGGTGCGGGAGCGGGCGGATCCGCGGGTGTGGTTCGAAGGGCCCATAAGTTTGCTGCGGGGTAGATCCTCGGAGCTGGGCCGACGACACTAGCTCGGGGACGCAGGACCTGGCTTGAGGCTCCGCCCCTTGGCGGGCCCCGACGCCATGGCCGAATTCAATTGCAGGCCTTGCACATCGAGGCCTCGGGCACATGCCGCGGGTCCGGAGTGCGATTGGAAGGCCAACGGCGTCATCGCCGTTGCGTGGAAAAACGAATACGGGCGCCGACCGCAATGCGGCCGACGCCCGTACTGGTGTTGTCAGGTGCTCCGAGACTCAGATGGCGGGATTGGCTTCGCCATCGGCGCCGGGTGAGCCGCTGCCACCGCCGAGGCCCTGGCCGCCCGCGCCGCCGGTGCCGCCGGTGGCGTTCTCGTCATCGTCGGCCCACGCGTTGCCGCCGTTGCCGCCGTCACCGCCCCGGCCGATCACGACGCTTCCGCGGCCACCCGTGCCGCCGTCACCGCCGGTGGCCTCACCGGCGTCTGCGTCGGCGTCGCCACCGTCACCGCCGGTGCCGCCCTTGCCGAACACGCCGCCGCCGTTACCGCCGGTGCCGCCGGTGCCGCCGGTGCCGTTGCCGTCACCCCAGGCCCAACCGTCGCCGCCGCGGCCGCCATTACCGGCCGTGCCGCCCCAGACGCTTCCGTGGCCGCCGTCGCCGCCGTCGCCGCCTTGGGCCTCTTGATCTTCTGTGGCGTCTGTTTCGTCGTCACCCACTTCGGCTGTTCCGCCTTGGCCGCCCGCGCCGGCCTGCCCGGACGAGGCGTTGCCGCCCGTACCGCCCGCGCCGCCGGTGGCGTTGCCGTACAAGGAGCCGGCCCAGCCGCCTTCGCCGCCTTCGCCGCCGGAGCCGCTGAGCAGGCCGCCGCGCCCGCCCGAGCCGCCGTCGGCCGCAACGGCATCCGCCTCGTTGACATCCTCGGTCTCCGGATCGTCTTCGAGACCGTTGTAGTCGTAGCCGCCGGCGCCGCCGGCGCCGCCGTTGCCGGAGATGAGGCCGGCCACCCCGCCGTTGCCTCCGGCGAATGCGGGCGACACCTGTCCCTCGTCGTCGTAGATGGCGTCGCCGCCCTCGCCGCCGAGGCCTCCGTTGCCGAAGAGCAGGCCGCCCCTACCGCCGTCACCGCCCGCTACTCCGAGGGACTCGACATAGTCGCCGTTCTCGTCGTAGAGGTTGCCGTCACCGCCGTTGCCGCCGTTGCCGAACAGGAACCCCGCGTTGCCGCCGCTACCGCCGTTGGCGCCGTTACCGCCGTTGCCCCAGAGGATGCCGCCGTTGCCGCCGTTGCAGGCCGCGCCGGTGCAGTCCGCGGCAGCGTCGAGTCCGTTGCCGATCAGCCAACCACCGTCGCCGATCATCGGGGGGAGAGCGGCCAGCGGCGTCACCAGTGCGGCCGACGTGGCCGCACCGCCGATCAGGCCGGCTCCATCGCAGTTGGGATCCAGCGCGGTGTTGCATTCACTGTTGACCAATTTGATCTCGGCGCCCGACGTGGCCGGTGCCTCGGGTGTGGCGAGCACGAGTGCTCCGAGCCCCACCATCGCTGCTCCCGCGAGCCCGGTGGTGATGTATTGCTGAGCGGACATCGGTGCTGTGCGACGGCGCCCGGACTTGACGTACATGAGTAACCCCCTGGTGTTGGTTCCGGCCCGCCCGTTGGGCCGGTAGCTCCTAGTAGACCTTGGGAACCGCCCTGATTGTTGGAGTTTGCGGATCTGCGCGTCAAGGAACTCTGAGAAGCGGCTGAATGAGTTACTTACGAACGAAAATATGTCGACTTATTCCAGCCCCAGCAACGGTTCTGTTTCGGCACTTCATGCCCTGCAAGAGCCCAAAAGCGCCCGCGCAGCGGTCCTGAGAATTGTTAAGTTGAAGTTTCAAGCAATTCATTTCGGAGATCGCCGGGCCTGGATCCCTCGATGCAGGACCGTTTTGCTGGCCGCTGGATATTTCGATCTAGTCCGCCCCCTCCGGCGTACGCGGTCGGGCGGCGGACAGCCCGGCTGCGCCGGCTCGATCACCGCGGAAAGTAGGGTTACGCGCATGCGTGTCTACCTCGGCGCCGACCACGCCGGATACGAACTCAAACAGGCCATCATCGAGCACTTGACGGCCAGCGGCCACGAGCCCGTCGACTGCGGCGCCTACACCTATGACGCCGAGGACGATTACCCGGCGTTCTGTATCGCCGCGGCGCAGAGAACCGTCGCCGACCCCGGCAGCCTCGGCATCGTGCTCGGCGGTTCGGGCAATGGCGAGCAGATCGCCGCCAACAAGGTGCCGGGCGCCCGCTGCGCGCTGGCGTGGAGTACCGAAACCGCGTCCCTGGCCCGTCAGCACAACAACGCACAGTTGATCGGTATCGGCGGACGCATGCACACCACAGAGGAGGCGCTCGCCATCGTCGACGCGTTCCTGACCACGCCGTGGTCGGAAGCCGAACGGCATCAACGCCGAATCGACATCCTGGCCGAGTACGAACTGACCCACAACGCACCCCCTGTTCCCGGAGCCCCGGAGTAAGCGGTGCCTGAGGGTCACACCCTGCACCGGCTGGCCCGCTTGCATCAACGCCGCTTCGGCCGCGCTCCCGTGCGCGTCGGCAGCCCGCAGGGTAGGTTCAGCGACGGGGCCGCGGTGGTCGACGGCCGGATTCTGCGCAAGGCCGACGCCTGGGGCAAGCACCTGTTCCACCACTACGACGGCGGCCGGGTGGTGCACGTTCACCTCGGGCTGTACGGCACGTTCACCGAATTCCCCGCCGCGGACGTCGACGAGATCCCGGATCCCGTCGGGCAGGTTCGGATGCGGATGATCGGCAGTGAGTACGGCACCGACCTGCGCGGCCCGACGGTCTGCGAGGTGATCGACGAGGCCGAGGTGACCGGTGTGGTGGCGAAACTGGGGCCCGATCCGCTGCGCAAGGATGCCGATCCGTCGCCGGCGTGGGCTCGAATCAGCAAGTCGCGCAGACCTATTGGCGCCCTGCTGATGGACCAGACGGTGCTGGCCGGCGTCGGTAACGTCTACCGCAACGAGTTGCTCTACCGGCATCGCATCGACCCTTTCCGGCCGGGCGTCGACATCACTGCAGGCGAGTTCGACGCGATGTGGACCGACCTGGTGGAGCTCATGAAGGTGGGCCTGCGGCGCGGCAAGATCGTCGTCATGCGGCCCGAAGACGACCACGGCGCGCCCTCCTACCGCACGGGCCGACCACGCACGTACGTCTACCGCCGGGCGCTGGAACCGTGCCGGATCTGCGGGACGTCGATCAAGACCGTGGAACTCGAGGGGCGCAATGTCTTCTGGTGCCCCACCTGCCAGACCTGACGAGCGGGTAACCAGCGAGCTCACAGGTTTGACGGGACAATCTGCGAGTGGAACTGATCCTGGTTGTCGTCGGTGCGATCGTAGTCACTGCCATGGCCCATCGGCGCGGCCTCGAGCCCGCGCTCATCATCGTCGTCATCGGCGGTGCGGTGTCGTTCCTGCCGGGATTCGAAGCGCCCGAACTCGATTCGCACATCCTGCTGACCGTTGTGCTGCCACCGCTGCTGTATTCGGCCGCACTCGACTTCTCGTTCCCGACGTTCCTGCGCAACATCAAGCCGATCCTGGGTCTCGGTGTCGGGTTGGTGGTGGTGACCGCCTTCACGGTGGCCGCGGTGTCGTCGTGGTTGGTGGTGGTGCCGCTGACGTTCGGCACGGCGTTGATCCTCGGGGCGATCGTCGCACCTCCGGACGCGGTGACCGCTGTGGCCGTGGGCCGCAAGCTGGGCTTACCCAAGCGGGTCATGGCGATCCTGACCGGCGAGAGCCTGATCAACGATGCGGCCGCCCTGGCCTTGTTCTCCATCGCGGTGGCCCAGGTGGCCGGCACTCACACCTTCATCGAGAATCCGCTGCTGTTGTTCGGCTACAGCGCCATCGTCGGCCCCCTCGTGGGCGCCGCGCTGGGTTTCGTGACCTTGTGGATCCGGCGCCGGCTGGCCAATCCCGGCCTGGAGACGGTACAGGGTCTGGTGGTGCCGTTCGCCGCCTTCATCGCCGCCGAGCACTTTCACGCCTCCGGGGTGTTGGCCGTCGTCGTCGCCGGATTCGTCGTCGGCACCGGCACACTCGATGCCGGCTATCAGACCCGGCTACAGGAGCGCTACGTCTGGAACTCCGTCGACGTCCTGCTGGAGGCCTTTGTCTTCGCCTACATCGGGCTGCACCTGCGGTTCGTGCTCGAAGACCTGCGCGAGGCGCACGAGTCGCTGGCCGAGGTGGCGATCGCGTCCGGGATCGTGCTGTTGGTGGTGTTGGTGATCCGCCCGGTGTCGGTCTTCGCCATGTTCAGCCGGGGAGTGTTGTCCCGGCAGGTCGAGAAGCGGCTCAGCGTGCCGATCCCCGACGGGGGCGGCCGCGGCGCGCTGGGCACCCGCAGGCGGGCCAAGGCACCCGGCAAGTGGCGTTCCCGGATCGACAAACGCTCCTTGACCTGGCAGGAGAACCTCGTGGTCTCCTGGACCGGTATGCGTGGCGTGGTGACTCTCGCTGCGGCAGCGGCCATTCCGGCGACGACGGCGGCGGGGGAGCCGTTCCCGGAACGCGCCACCATTCAGGCGATCGCGTTTGTGGTCAGTGTCGGAACGCTGCTGCTGCAAGGGTGGACCCTGCCGCTGTTGATCCGCCGAGTCGACCTGTCCTCTGATGAGGAGCACCTGTACGCATTCGCGGAGACGGCGAAAGCCGAAGACATCGTGCACCAGGCGGCCAACGAGGTGCTGGCCGAGTTCCAGGCCAATCCGCCGGACGGGCTCGACCCGCGGGTGCTGGCCGAGATCCGCACCACGATCGCCCGTCAGTCGCAGGACGCCGACGAGATGCCCGACCCGGAGGCGCACACCCTGCGTGCGGAAACATTCGCAGCGCTCTACCGGGATGTGCTGACCGCGCAGCGGGCCGCTCTGATCGGCGAGCGGGATCAGGGCCGTATCGACGACGAGGCGGTACGGGCCATGCTGGAACGCCTGGACCTGCAGGAAGCGGGCGTCACCGCCCGGCTGGAAAGCCGCTTCTAGAAGCCGCCGAAGTCCCCGCCGCCGAAATCGCCGCCACCCCAGTCGCCGCCGCCCCAATCCCCGCCGCCGGAATCGCCGCCCCAATCCCCGCCGCCGCCGTCGCCGCCGTCACCGAAGCCCTGGTCATAACCCTGCGCGAAGCCTTCTTCGTAACCGGTGCCTGCCATCCCGGAGAACAGCGTGCTGAACAGCAGCATGGAGCCGACGCCCCAGGCGCCCGCCACCAGGGCCGGCTTCCACCACGGCTCGGAGTACCAGCCGGCAGGGACCGGCCGGCCGGCGACCGTGCCGCCCGGGTAGTAGTTGGGGGTGCGTTGCGACGGTGCGGGTGAGGCCTCGATCTCGCGTCCCTCGAACTGCACGCTGCGGTCCTCGGTGACCTGCCCGGCGGTGCGCTGGCCGTGCAGCGATTCGAGTTCCGGGCCCGGGTCCATGCCCATCGCGACGCGCGCCGCGCGCACGTAATACAGCCCCTCCAAGGCGCTTTCCTTGGCCAGCAGCGCCTGTTTGGCGGTGGTGGCCTGCTCGATCTGGGAGCCGGCCGCGGTGTAGCGCTCCGACGCGTCGGCCAGTGCCTGCTTGGACGCATCATCGGTGCCGCTGAGGTTGATCACCTGCCCGCCCAGCCGTTCGATGATCCGGCGCGCGTCGGCTTTGGCGTCCGCCAACGACGCCTCGTTGCGACGGCCCGCGTTGCGCGAGGAACTCCAGACGGCCAGACCGATGGCCGCGACAACAACGATGATCAGTAGCAGCAGGAAGCCGTCCATGGCGTCCAGGGTACTCACAGAAAACGAGTACCTCCCGGGACAGCGGACAGGCTAGAAACCGAGGTCGACCGGAACGAACCGCGACGTCACGTCTCCGGCCAGGGTCTCGTCGCAGGAGTCGATGCCCTGCGGCGGCCTGCCGGCGCTGATGTCCCGGCCGGCCGGCCGTGCCCACACCCCGCGCGCACTGGTGGTCAGTTCGAAGAACACCGAGACAGTGCCGCCGATCGCCATCACGTTGCCCAGCAGCGGGGTCACTGCGGTGGGATACGAGAATTCATGGCGTGCAAGCAGGTTCGAGTCGTAGGTGTGGAATCAGCGGCTCGACGCGCCCGTCAGGGTGGCCTCCACACCGGCCGCCACGGCGCCGCTGCTCGGCGGAATCGGCACGTACGGCAGCGTCGTCGCCACCGCCTGGGCCGCCGTGGGCAATACGATGCTCACCTCCGAGACGTTCACGACGCCGAAGGACGTGAAGTCCTCGTATGCCGTCGCCGAGTCCACGATCTGCAGGGTCAGCGAGTCGGTGGGCAGGGCCATCGTGTACGCGATGTTCTCCATGTCGAATACCACCGTGTGTTCGCGACCGTCGAGCGTCACCGGTATCGGCGTCACCAGATTGCCGAGCACCCGTCCGGTGGAGTTGTCGACGAGCTGAGCGTAGAGGTGACGGCTGGTGCCCAGACCCTGGTAGGTCAGCGTCAGGGTGGGTGCCCCGACCACGTGGATCGGGGTGTTCACAGTGGTGCCCTGGTTCGGGATCTCCAGCTCCAGCGCGTACCGGGATTCGGCGGCCGCCGGCAGCGACAACGGGAACGGGGCCTGAGTCTGCGGACCCGAGCCGCCGAGAATCGGGATGAGGGGTAACAGCCCGCCGGCGCCGGACAGCTCGATCACCTCGTCGCCGAAGAAGTCCGATCCCTCGGTGGGCAGGGTGTCGGTGGCGAACCAGTTGCCGCGCTGGTCCACCCACATGAAGGTGGGCCCGGGCGCGACGGGGGAGGGCTGACCCTTGTACTTGACGTAGGTGTCCATCCAGGCCAGCGTCTGTGCGTTGAGGTAGCCGTATTGGTCGGCGGCCTGTTGTGGGGACAGGTCCAGGCAATACCCGTGGCCACCGCAGTACCAGATCATCCGCACGGGCACCGTGGGGTCGAGTTGTTCGGCGTTGGCCAGGGCCTGCTCGAGCACAAAAAGACCGTCCACCGTGCCTTGCAGGAACAACGTCGGCGCGGTGATGTTGCCGACGACGGTGTCAGGGCTGTTCTCCGAGAGGAACCTCTGCTGGAACGGGGTGAGGAACCCCGTGAGGAGCCCGGTGAGAATGCCGGCGTAGATGGTCGGGTCCGGCCTGGCGCCGGTGATGGCCAGCGACAGCGCCAGCAGTGACGCCCACGATGTCTTGAAGGTCTGGTTCGGGTAGAGCGCGGTTTCCAGGGAATTCCATGCGATGCCCGGGGCGATAGCGTCGATCCGGCCGTCGGTGCCGGCCGAGGTCAGTTGGATGCCACCGCCATAGGACCCGCCGACCATGCCCACCAGCGGGTCGCCCACGCTCTCGAGCTCGACGCCGGGTTGCAGGGCCGCCCAGTCGATGATGGCGGAGACGTCGCGCGCCTCGAAAAGCTCGGAGTCCAAGTGCATCTGACCACCCGAGGCGAACTCACCACGCGGGTCCCAGGTGATCACGTTGTATCCGGCTTCGCGGATCTGGGAGATACCCGGCACCAGACCGGACACCGTGTTGAGTTGGGACAGATTGATGTAGCCCGCGGTGGCAAGGCTGGGGCCGTTCAAAACCGTTGGCGCCCCGGCAGCCACATCCAAGCCGGAGGCGGGGAAGAAGTTGACGCTGATCAAAGTGCCGTCGAAGGATGCGAGCTTGGTGGTGAACGCGATCGGTGGCTGACCTTCGCCCACGTACTCGTCGACATCCACCTCGACGCCGAAGCGCTCGGCTCGGCCGATCAGTGGGGACAGCAGGTCTTTGAGGATGGGCACCTGCTGCAGGACCACCAGGATCCTGGGGGCGATCATGTTGACGATCGGGATGTTCTGCAGGGCCTGGGTGAAGCCCGTCTGCTGGGCCACCAGTACGGAGAACCGTTCGGCGCCAACGGGTGTGGCGGGGGAGAGATACGGCAGGAAGGTGAAGTTGCCGTTGGCGGAGTCGAGGCTGACCTTGCCGCCGCCGGTCGGACCGTCCACCACGGTGTAGGTGAAACCCGTGGCAGGCGCTGTGGTGTTGGTACCGGTGATCACGCCGTCGTCGAGGGCGATGCCGGGGTTGTAGGTGAACGTGTCGGCCGCGAGTTCGCGCCGCGCGGCGGCCGCCAGGACCCACTCGGCGGGGGAGTCCGTGGTCCGGTTGCGGTCCCCAGGTGCGGGCGTATCGGAGGCAGCGGGCGTGCGGATCTGGGTGAGGCTGTGCCGCATCGGCGTTGCGGCAGCGACAGACGCCGCGGGCTCGTCGTCCCGTTTGTCCGGACGGTCCCCGGTCTCGGCGGTGTCGTCTGTTGCGGTGTCGTCCGATGAGCGGTCACGGCGACTGCTGGCGTAGGCCGGCCTGGCGGTGGAACCGGCGGGGGAATCGGCGTCTTCGGTGTCGCCGGTGTCGTCGCGTTCGGTGATTCTGACCTTGATGCTGTTGCGCGACTTGATATCTGCCGAGCCGCCCGAATCCGATTCCGAGCTCTGGGATCTCGAGTTACTGGAGGTGGTCTCGGTGTCCGCTGAGGCGGTACCGCCGCCGGCAAGGATCGCTACCCCCACTCCCAGCGCTACGGCGAGACCGCCCACCCGACCCACGTATGTCGCTGCACCCATGTTGTCCTCTTTGCCGGCCGGGTTGCTCACAAGATGTGGCCGACAGTACCGCCCCGGATCGATTTATTGACGTCATTCGTAAATCGGGATCAGGCGCGTCAACGCAGGTGCTTGCCCTACACCAGCAACGACCGCAGTTGTCTTGTGCGACTGCGGCGTTGGTGTGCTCAGCGGTAGTAGATCTCGTCGCCGTCCGGGTAGCCGCCACCCGTGGTGGTGATGTGAACGTGGTCGTAGTGGCCGTATCCGGAGCCGTGTGCGCCCGAGGGCGTGTAGTACACACCGCGCCAGATGGCGTCCTGGATACCGAACCGGTCCGCATGCTTGAGGACGTAGGCCACGATCTCGTTGCCGAGCGCGATGCCTTCGGCCGAGCCGGGGTTCTGGATCATCACGTCCAGGGCCAGACCGTCGGGATGCCAGCGCAACGCGTCGGCGCGCACGCCGCCGATCTCCTGGATCTCCGGGAACACGGCGCTGATGCTGCGGGCGGTCAGGATGGTTCTGACTTGCAGGCCGCGCTCGGGCGCCTTTCCAGCGGGCAGCGTGGGCTGGACGGTCCGCAGACCGCGGGACGCCGAGGCGTACGAATCGGCGGAGAACTTCATACCGTTCTGCACCCCGCCCATCGGTGCCACTGCCACCAGTTCGGTACAGCAGAGGGCGGCTGGTTCGTTCTCGGCGGGAAGGGCGAGCTGATCGACAACAGGCGCGGCCTGGGTCTCCACCGGGACTTGACCGACATCGCCTTTGACGGCGAAGAGAACGGCAGCGGGAACGGCAACCGAGGCCAGGGCAATCGACGGATTACGCCGCTTCCTGGGCTGAGAATGCCGTCCCACGGACAGGATCCTACGGGAAGTGCCGGAGATTACCGCAACAAAAGTTGAAAATGCGCCTTCGGCACATTTCGTTACGCGATCGAGATTGACGCGCCATCAGTCCGCGATCTGGGCCGCAGCACACGGGTTGACCTGCACAGACAGGGCAACCCGCGTGCGGCTGCCCGATCAGTCGTCGTAGTTGCTGGCACCGTCGGAACCGCGCGGTCCCGCCGTGCCCCCGGTGCCGCCGGCTCCGCCCGCTCCGCCTGAGCCGCCCTGGGGTTCGATGGTGGCTCGGGCGTCGCCGCCGTTGCCGCCGCGACCACCGTTGCCTGCGAGGGCTCCGCCGGTCCCGCCGCTACCGCCGTCACCACCGGCGGCATCCCCTTCGCCGAAGGTGTCACCGCCGTCGCCTCCGGCGCCACCCGGGCCCGCAAGTGCGCCGCCGCGCCCGCCATTTCCGCCCTTGCCGCCGTCAGAGTTGCCGCCCGTGGCGACCGCCGAGCCTCCGTTGCCGGCCGCACCGCCCGCTCCGCTGACGGTGGAGTTTCCGCCCGTACCGCCGTTACCTCCCACGGCGTGGGTGAAAATACCGTTTGCGTTGCCACCGTCGCCGCCACGTCCGCCATCGCCGACGACCGAGTATCCGCCCGCGCCGCCGGCACCGCCGGTGGTGGTGGTTTCGAAGTCGGTGGCGACGCCGTGGCCGCCGGTGCCGCCGGCGCCGGCTTTACCGACGGTCGCATCGCCCCCCTCGCCACCGGCACCGCCCGCGGCGCTGCCGTGCTGCGAGGTGCCCTCGCCGCCGTTCCCGCCGCGGCCACCATCCCCGGACACCCATCCACCGCGGCCGCCGTTACCACCTGCGCCGCCTTGGCTATTGGTGCCGGCCTTGTCCTCGTCCGTGGCAAGCGTGTTCTGGTCCCCGCCACCGTTGCCGCCGGCACCGCCGTTGCCGGCGAGCAACCCGCCGCGGCCGCCGTCGCCGCCGCGGGTGGCCGCCGAGAGCTGGCCGTCCTCGTCGTAACGGGCGTCGGCCCCTGCGCCGCCGTCGCCGCCGTTGCCGATCAGCCACGCGCCGTCACCGCCCCGGCCGCCGGCCACGCCGACGCCCTGACTTCCGTTGCCGCCGTTACCGAACAGGAAGCCGGCGTCACCGCCGTTGCCGCCGTTGGCACCGTTACCGCCGTTACCCCACAGCAGACCGCCGTTGCCGCCGTTGCAGGCCGCACCGGTGCAGTCGGCGGGAGCGTCCAGACCGTTGCCGATCAGCCATCCGCCGTAGCCGATGACCGGTGGTAGCGCCACTGCGGCGGTACCGAGGGACGGAACGGCCCCGCCGTTTCCGTCCAGGAGGTAGTTCAGGGTCGATTCGGTCGTGGTCAGCCTGATTTCGGCGCTCTGAGGCACCTCGACCGACGCGGCGACGGCCCAGGCGCCCATGCCTGCCAGCGCGGCGCCCGCGATGCCGGTGGAGACCGCGGACTTTCGAAGTGACCGAGTAGAGCCGTGTTTTGCCATGCGGAACTGACCCCTGACTGTAGAGACGATGTGGGAATGACGAGGCGCCACGGGCTGGTGGCGCGGATTGAATTTATGGGTAGCTTTACCGCAGGTCAAGCGTCATTGCGGTAAACATGGGCGAAATTGACGCACATGTTTGTGCGAGGTGCCCGGCAAACGATCCCGCGCTCCGCGCCGGAGTTGCTGGATGGCGGTGCCGAAGCGTTGTCGCGGATCGAGCTCACATGCCCCTGTGATGCGCCGATGTGCGTGCTGCCGCACGAAAAGCCCGGTGTGGCAGCAAGATCGGGGGTTGCGGTCCGGTTCCTAGCCGGCACCGCCGTTGGTGGTGCCGTCCGTGCCGTTGCTTCCCGTGCTACCGCCGAGGCCGCCGCTGCCGCCGACGCCGCCCTTGCCCGCCTGGGCGTCCGCACCGGGGTCGGCCGTCGCGTTGCCCCCGTTGCCGCCGCGCCCGCCGATACCTGCGACGGCGCCGCCGCGGCCGCCGTCACCACCGCGGCCGCCGGAACTGTAGGCGTAGTTGGTATCCGAGTTGCCGCCGCTTCCGCCGGCGCCGCCCGTCCCGCCGACCGCCGAGTTCCCGCCCCTGCCGCCTGCGCCGCCCACCGAGCCGGCGCCGTTGTCCAGGTGGTCGTCCCAGTTGTTGGCGTTGCCGCCGTTGCCACCTCTGCCGCCATCGCCGACGACCGCGTACCCGCCCTCGCCACCGGCGCCTCCGGTGGCGATCTCACCGGCTTCGTTGGCCGCCCCGAAACCGCCGTTGCCGCCGTTACCGGCCTGGCCGAAGGTGGCGTCCCCACCCGCGCCGCCGGCACCACCGGTCGCGTCGCCGTCGTCCGTCGACACGGCCCGGCCGCCGTCGCCACCGAAGCCGCCGTCGCCGAACACCCACCCGCCGCGGCCGCCGTTACCGCCGGCACCGCCGCGGGCGTCGGTGGGCGCGTTCTCGTCGAGGCCACCTTCTCCACCGTCGCCGCCATCGCCGGACAACAGCCCGCCGCGGCCACCGTCACCGCCAGCGGTCGCCTTCGACTGACGGGCCTCATTGGTGACGTCGTACCAGGAGGCCGCGCCCGCGCCGCCGTCGCCGCCGTTGCCGATCAACCAGCCGCCGTTACCGCCTCGGCCACCTGCGGTGGCGCCGGACACCACGGTGCCATCCTCGTCGATGACCGCGGCGACGCCGTTGCCGCCGTCGCCTCCGTTGCCGAACAGGAAGCCGGCGTCACCGCCGCGACCGCCGTTGGCGCCGTTTCCGCCGTTACCCCACAACAGACCGCCGTTGCCGCCGTTGCAGGCCGCACCGGTGCAGTCGACGGGCGCGTCCAGACCGTTGCCGATCAACCAGCCGCCGTCGCCGATGGCAGGTGGCAGTGCCACGGCGGCGGTCCCGAGCACCGGAGCATTGCCGTCGAGCAGGTAGTTCAGTGTCGATTCCGTCGTGGTCAACCGGATGTCGGTGCCGCCGGTCGGCAGGTCGACCGACGCGGCGACGGCCCAGGCGCCCATACCTGCCAGCGCGGCGCCGGCGATGCCGGCAGACAGTGCGGACTTTCGGGGTGATCGACCGGCGGCGGTTTTTGCCATGACGTGTTGACTCCTGACTGTAGGGACCATCGTTGCGCAATGGGGCTGTAGCGCCAGATGAATCTATGCGTAGCTCCTGCGCTGATCAAGACATGCCGCAGTGAACGGAAGAGAAATTGACGCACAAGCTGATCAACGCCGGGTGGCAAACATGACAGGTGGGCCTATCGATGTTGCTGGAAGCGGAGCCCCCCCGAGGGGGTGTTCGGGTGGCCCGGCGACGGGCGCACGTGGCCCGATCTCTGAATCATGTTGTCCGCGAACGGTTCTCGCCCCCGTGCCGCAACAGTGGCGGGCTGCGTCGACAAGAACCCGGAAAAGGATGTGAGGTGGCGCCGAAGCTGACTTCGGCACCACCTCAGGAGAGCGGGCGACGGGAATCGAACCCGCGTAGCTAGTTTGGAAGACTAGGGCTCTACCATTGAGCTACGCCCGCGTGTATTGCTCGAGCCAGACTGTACCGGCCCGGTGGAGCTCAAAGCCAATTGACGCCCCGCAGCCGATACGGCCTGTGTTCGGTCATGCCCGCGCAAGCCGTAGGATGCCGTGGGCTTGTTCGACAGCGTCCGCGTGCGAATGCGCGGACGTCAGGAGCAGGTGCCGGGGTGTAGCGCAGCTTGGTAGCGCATCCGCTTTGGGAGCGGAAGGCCGCAGGTTCAAATCCTGTCACCCCGACCAGCACGACCATCGAGACCGACATCACCAGCGAAAGTAATTCGAGGAGTACCTGTGAAGAGCACCGTCGAGCAGTTGAGCCCCACCCGGGTGCGGATCACCACGGAGGTGCCCTTCGAAGAACTCGAGCCCGACTTCGACAAGGCGTTCAAGCAGCTGGCCAAGCAGGTCCGGCTGCCCGGCTTCCGCCCGGGTAAGGCGCCGCGCAAGCTGCTCGAGGCCCGCATCGGCCGCGGCGCGGTGCTCGAGCAGGTGGTCAACGAGGCGCTGCCGGCGCGCTACAGCCAGGCCGTCAGCACCACCGACGTCAAGCCCCTGGGGCAGCCCGAGATCGAGATCACCAAGATCGAGGACGGCCAGGAACTGGTGTTCACCGCCGAGGTCGACGTCCGTCCCGAGATCACCCTGCCCGATCTGAGCGCGCTGACCATCACCGTCGATCCGATCGAGGTCACCGACGAGGACATCGACAAGGAACTGCAGACGCTGCGCGCCCGGTTCGGCACCCTGACCGGGGTGGACCGTCCGGCTCAGGAAGGCGATTTCGTCTCCATCGACCTGTCGGCCACCGTCGACGGCGAGGACGTGCCCGACGCCAAGACCGAGGGCCTGTCCCACGAGATCGGCTCCGGCCAGCTCATCGAGGGCCTGGACGAGGCGATCATCGGCCTGAAGTCGGGGGAGACCAAGGTCTTCACCACCACGCTGGCCGCCGGTGAGCACGCCGGCAAGGAGGCCGAGGTCACCGTCACGGTCGGTTCGGTGAAGGAGCGCGAGCTGCCCGAGCCCGATGATGAGTTCGCCCAGCTGGCCAGCGAATTCGACACCATCGACGAACTCAAGGCGAACCTGTCCGAGCAGGTGGAGCGCTTCAAGCGCATCCAGCAGGCCGAGACCATCCGGGACAAGACGCTGGAGACCCTGCTCGAGCAGGTCGACATCGCGCTGCCGGAGAAGATCGTGCAGGCGCAGGTCGACGAGACCGTGCACCAGGCCATCCACGGGCTGGACCACGACGAGGAGAAGTTCGCCGAGGCGCTCGCCGAGCAGGGCAGCTCGCGCGAGGAATTCGATGCCGACGCGCGCACCAACGCCGAGAAGGCCGTCAAGACCCAGCTGCTGATGGATGCCATCGCCGACGATCTCGACGTGCAGGTCGGCCAGAACGACCTCACCGAACGGCTGGTGCTCATGTCGCGGCAGTACGGCATCGAGCCCCAGCAGCTGCTCCAGGTGCTGCAGCAGAACAACCAGCTGCCGGCGATGTTCGCCGATGTCCGTCGGGGCCTGACCGTCGCTGCCGTCGTCGAGGCCGCCACGGTCAAGGACACCGACGGCAACGTCATCGACACCGCGGAGTTCTTCGGATCCGGCTCCGATGAGGCCGATGCCGGCGACGAGGACGCAGCTGAGGATGCCGACGAGCAGGCGTCGGTGTCGGTGGAGCCGGACGGCGACACGAAGTAGTTCTGGGCGGAGGGCCCGCCCTCGGCGCGTGACGCTCACAGCGAAAGCACGCGCCTCAGGGAGTGCAGGTGCGCGCCAGTTCGTTAGGGTCGTTTGAGTATGAACACGAGAAAGCAGGTATCCCGTCGTGACTGACATGCGTTCCGGGTCAATGGGCCTGAACCTCACCGACTCGGTCTACGAGCGGTTGCTGGCCGAGCGGATCATCTTCCTGGGCACCCAGGTCGACGACGACATCGCCAACCGGCTGTGCGCGCAGATTCTGCTGCTGGCCGCTGAGGACCCCACCAAGGACATCAACCTCTACATCAACTCTCCCGGCGGCTCCGTCAGCGCCGGCATGGCCATCTACGACACGATGGTGCTGGCGCCGTGCGACGTCGCCACCTACGCCATGGGTATGGCCGCGTCGATGGGTGAGTTCCTCCTGGCCGCGGGCACCAAGGGCAAGCGCTTCGCGCTGCCGCACGCGCGGATCATGATGCACCAGCCGTCTGCCGGTATCGGCGGTAGCGCGGCTGATATCGCCATCCAGGCCGAGCAGTATGCGCTCACCAAGAAGGAGATGAACCGGCTCAACGCCGAGTTCACCGGTCAGTCCTTGGAGCGCATCGAAGCCGACGCCGACCGCGACCGGTGGTTCACCGCCCCGGAAGCCCTCGAATACGGCTTCGTCGACCACATCATCACCCGCGCCCACCTCAACGGGAGTGCCTCATGACCTCACCCAGTGCTCGCTACATCCTGCCGTCGTTCATCGAGCACTCGAGCTTCGGCGTCAAGGAATCCAACCCGTACAACAAGCTGTTCGAGGAACGCATCATCTTCCTCGGCGTGCAGGTGGACGACGCGTCGGCGAACGACATCATGGCCCAGCTGCTGGTGCTGGAGTCGCTGGATCCCGACCGTGACATCACGATGTACATCAACTCGCCCGGTGGTTCGTTCACCTCGCTGATGGCGATCTACGACACCATGCAGTACGTGCGCGCCGACATCCAGACGGTGTGCCTGGGCCAGGCTGCCTCGGCGGCCGCGGTGCTGCTGGCCGCCGGAACCCCCGGCAAGCGGCTGGCTCTGCCGAATGCCCGCGTGCTGATCCATCAGCCCGCGGTGGGTGGCGCCATCCAGGGTCAGGTGTCGGATCTGGAGATCCAGGCCGCCGAGATCGAGCGCATGCGCACCCTGATGGACACCACGCTGGCACGCCACACCGGGCGTACGCCCGAGCAGGTGCGCAAGGACACCGACCGCGACAAGATCCTCACCGCGGCCGAGGCCAAGGACTACGGGATCATCGACACGGTGCTGGACTACCGGAAGCTCTCGGCGCAGTCTGCGTAGCCGCCGTACCGGGGCGCAGCGCGACGCACGGTCGCGGCCGAATCACGACGGCGACACGGCCGCGCGTTGCGCCCCCGGTAAGCAGGCCGAGGCGCTATGTTCTTGCGACAAGCGAATACCACCGACGCTATTCGCTTTATCAGTCGCCCAGTACCCGGATAAGCGGGTAGCGTCGGGAACAGCACAAATAGCACCCGACATTCCGGTGAACTCCACCGGCAGACAGGAAGTGGGACCCCTGCACCATGGCGCGCATCGGAGACGGCGGTGACCTGCTGAAGTGCTCGTTCTGCGGGAAGAGCCAAAAGCAGGTCAAGAAGCTCATCGCGGGGCCCGGCGTTTACATCTGCGACGAGTGCATCGACCTCTGCAACGAGATCATCGAAGAGGAACTCGCCGACGCTGACGACGTCAAACTCGACGAGCTGCCCAAACCCGCGGAGATCCGGGAGTTCCTCGAGGGCTATGTGATCGGCCAGGACACCGCCAAGCGCACGCTGGCGGTCGCGGTCTACAACCACTACAAGCGCATCCAGGCGGGGGAGAAGAGCGGCCGGGATTCGCGTTCGGGTGAGTCCGTGGAACTGGCCAAGTCGAACATCCTGATGCTCGGCCCCACCGGCTGCGGTAAGACCTATCTGGCGCAGACCCTGGCCAAGATGCTCAACGTTCCGTTCGCCATTGCCGATGCGACGGCGCTGACCGAGGCCGGCTACGTCGGTGAAGACGTCGAGAACATTCTGCTCAAGCTGATCCAGGCGGCCGACTACGACGTCAAGCGCGCCGAGACCGGCATCATCTACATCGATGAGGTCGACAAGATCGCCCGCAAGAGCGAGAACCCGTCGATCACCCGCGACGTCTCCGGCGAGGGCGTGCAGCAGGCGCTGCTGAAGATCCTCGAGGGCACGCAGGCCTCGGTGCCCCCGCAGGGTGGTCGCAAGCATCCGCATCAGGAATTCATCCAGATCGACACCACCAACGTGCTGTTCATCGTCGCGGGTGCGTTCGCCGGCCTGGAGAAGATCGTCTCTGACCGAGTTGGCAAGCGCGGCATCGGGTTTGGTGCCGAGGTGCGCAGCAAGGCCGAGATCGACACCCAGGATCACTTCGCGGAGGTGATGCCGGAGGACCTGATCAAGTTCGGTCTGATCCCCGAGTTCATCGGCCGCCTGCCCGTGGTGGCGTCGGTGACGAATCTGGACAAGGACTCGCTGGTGCAGATCCTGTCGCAGCCCAAGAACGCGCTGGTGAAGCAGTACACCCGGCTGTTCGACATGGACGGCGTGGAGCTGGAGTTCACCGCCGACGCGCTCGAGGCGATTGCCGATCAGGCCATCCATCGCGGCACCGGTGCCCGCGGCCTGCGCGCCATCATGGAAGAAGTCCTGCTGCCGGTGATGTACGACATCCCCAGCCGCGATGACGTCGCCAAGGTGGTCGTGACCAAGGAGACCGTGGACGACAACGTGCTGCCGACCATCGTGCCGCGCAAGCCGTCGCGGACCGAACGCCGGGACAAGAGCGCCTGACGACCGATCCGCGGTGAGGAGTCGGGCTAACCGGACAGCGCCTGACGCTTCGACATTGCATTGAGGGTCGTGATCCATCGCGGATCACGACCCTCAATGCATTCTCGGCAGTGCTAGCGGACCAGCCGAGTCAACGAGGCGCGCTCGGCGATGACTTCGTCCACCAGGGCGGCGATCTCGGCCACGCCGTCGCGCCTGGCATACGCGGCCTCCAGGGCGCGGGCGTTGCGCAGATAACTCTTGTTGTCCAGCACGTCACGCACCGCCCGGCGGAGCTGGCCGACCGACGGGGTTCCGGTGCGCAGGTTGACCCCCGCGCCGGACCACTGCACCCTCGTTGCCACCTCGGGTTTGTCCTCGGTGTCACCGGCCACCACGAGGGGCACGCCCGCCGACAGCGCGCGCTGGACGGCGCCGTACCCACCGTTGGTGACCATCACGTCGACGTGGGGAAGCAACTGGTCGTGTGGAATGTATTCAGCCACATGAGTATTGGGTGGCAGCGAGATCGTGATCTGGTTCAGGGGCCGCCCGCCGGTGGTGGCGACGACGGTGACGTCCTCACCGCCGAGCGCCTCGATGGTCGGTTCGAGCAACCGCCCGAGGTCGGCGTTGTCGATCGTTCCCTGGGTGACGTGCACCACCGGCTTGTCGCCGCGTAGCTGCGACCACCACGCCGGCGGCCGGAAGCCCTCGGTCGGCCGGGGGTGGACGGCGCCGACGTACCGCACGTTGGCGGGCAGGTCACTGCGCGGATAGTCGAATTTCGGCACCGTGGGCGCGATGTAGCGGTCGGCCAGCACGCCGCAATCCATCACGAACACCGGCAACTGCGGGCAGTTCATCCGATTCAACAGGTCGTTGGCCACACGGTGCGACTGCCGCAGCAACACCTTCTGCGACAGCAGGTTCAGCGTCCGGTTCCGTAGCCGGCCGAGCGGAGTCGCCGACGGCATCATGCCCAGCCCCATCGGTGCGTGGTCGCGACTGCTCATCATCAGCGGCGTGGTCGAGTAGCTCAACACCGGCGGCCGGGCGGCCGGATCACCGAGCAGGAACGGCACGATGCCGAAGAAGCCGGCGTCGGCGATGATCGCGTCGTACCGGGTGGTCTTCATCAGTTCGGCGAGGGCCGCCGTCTGGTGGGGCATCGGCGCCAAGAACAGCCGGGTGATGTCGAAGTTCACCCGTTTGATGCCGGACGTCTCCGCGCGGCCGGGAAAGTCCCGGTTCAGGTTCGCCTCGTCGAATTCGGCGGCGGCCGGCAGCGCGGCGGGTGTGGCGCCGACGGCCCGGATCCGGTCGGCGTGCTGGGCCGCCGTCAGCACAGTGACGCGGTCGCCGCGCGCCACCAGCCCTTCGGCCACGTTGAGCAGCGGGCCGACGTGGCCGACGGGCTGCATGGATGCGATCAGTATCTCCGGCATCGTGAGGTCCTCCGTGTGGTTCGTATAGCGAGTTGCCTGGGAACCGATGCTTGTCGAGGGCATGGTCGCGAACTTGGAGGTTGTGTGGAGATCGGGTGGAGATTGCAGGTAGACCGCACAAAGCGGCGGCCCCGGAGGACTCCGGGGCCGCCGCGTGGTGGGGAAGTTCAGTTCATGTTCCAGGGCGCGCCGTAGGTGGTCACACTGTCACCGGCTGCGGAGATCAGCCGGGCATAGGGGCGCAGCAGCACGCCACCGGCCGCACCGGTCACGGTGCCGTGGGCGTTGGACACCGCCACCGCGCCGTTGGCTCCCTTGACGTCCACGGAGAAGGTGGCCACTTCCTGGATGCCGGGACCGTTGCCCAGGTCGGCGGTGATCGACGCGCCGGGGAACAGCGGCGGGGTGACGACGGCGGGGATCAGGTCCAGGTCCAGGCCGCCGGTGATCGGGTTGAACGTGCCGTAGTCCTGGCTGTCGAACGCGACGTTCGGGGTGGTGTAGCTGAAGTTGATGCCCACACCCAGCGACCAGGGAAAGCCCACCTGGTAGCCCAATTCGAGCACGCCCTTGAAATCCTTGGCGCCGTCACCGGTCACGCTGTAGACGGCCTTGCCGGAGTGGAACCACTCCCGGGTGAGACGGTTGCGGTCCAAGGGGAAGACACCGTTGAGGAACGTGTCCCACTGCTGGATGGTCAGGGTGCGGCCCTGACCGTCGACGAGGCTGAGCTCATTGTCCAAGCCGGCATGCGAGGTGCCCGTGCCCACGAACAGTGCGGCGACGGCGGCGATCAACGCCACCAACACCCGGCCGATTGTCTTCATGTTGCCCCTCACTGTTTCGCGGTGCTCCGCTCCGACCTATGACGATGCGGACCCGCAGAACCTATAGCGAAGTGAGGGTGCGTGGGTGACGAAATCGCGTTCAGCGGGCCGCTTTTCGGCATTCTGGAGGTGTCGTCGCGCCGCTCAGCTGCGGCGATGAGGCCCTCTGCCAATGAACTGTGGAGTTGCTTGACCCTGGATGTGATCGGCCGATTCGAGGCTTCGGCTCGGATAGGTTTCAGCTCGCCGAGTGGATGATCCGGTCGGGTCTGCTGTAGATGTTCATCGAGTCGCCGCGTAAGAATGCCACCAGTGTGAGCCCGGACTGCGTGGCCAGATCGACGGCCAGAGAGGAGGGGGCCGACACCGCCGCCATCACGGAAATGCCTGCCATGACTGCCTTTTGGGTCAGTTCGAACGACGCGCGGCCACTGACCAGTAGCACAGTGCCGGTCAGCGGGATGCGGTGTTGTTCGAGCGCCCAGCCGATGACCTTGTCGACGGCGTTGTGCCTGCCGATGTCCTCGCGCAACGCCAGCATGGTTCCGTCGGCAGTGAACAGGGCCGCCCCGTGCAGTCCGCCGGTACTGGCGAACACCTTCTGCCCGGACCGAAGTTGTTGCGGCATCGTGGTGAGGGTCTCGGCCAGGACCGTCGTCGGGTCGTCGCCGGGGGCGTGGCGGCTGATGGTGGCCACGGCGTCCAGCGACGATTTGCCGCAGATACCGCACGACGAGGTGGTGTAGAAGTTGCGCCGTACATCGACATCCGGCAGTGGGACACCAGGTGCCAGGGTGACGTCGAGAACGTTGTAGGTGTTCATTCCGTTTTCGTCAGCGCCCCGGCAGTACCGCACGTCGCGAATGTCGTCGCGACCGCCGATCACGCCCTCGGTCAGCAGAAAACCTTGCGCCAGCTCGAAATCCGAGCCTGGAGTGCGCATCGTGACGGTCAGCGGGTTGCCGTTGAGGCGGATCTCCAGCGGCTCCTCCACCACCAGCGTCTCGGGACGTTCGGTGGTGTGGTCGGCCGACACGTGGCTGGCCCGCCGGCGTGCCGTCACCCTACCCATGCGCTGCTTTCCACCACACCAATCTACTGCGGGTCGATGATCTGCAGGACGCCCGCGGTGTTGCCTGCCACGAACAGCCGGCCGGTGGCCGGATCGACCCCGAGGGTGTAGGGGTTCTGCACCGTGGGGATCCGGGCGATTTCCCGGGGAGTCGGTTGCGCCATGTCGTAGCCCACCACTTCGTTGGTGCCCGACGACGCGACCCACAGCCGATCTCGGCGGGCGTCGTAGGTGATGCCGTACGGGCCGCCGGGTTGCGCCACCCGCGCCACCTCGCGGGGTCGGGGTTCCGGTTCGAATACCCGCACCGCGTCGCCACGGGTGTCGGCGGCGATCAGGCGGCCGTGTTTGTCGGCCACCAGGTGGGTGGGGCCGTCGCCGGCGGGTACCGAGCCGACGATGGTCAGGGTTTCGGTGTCGTAGACGGTCAGGTCGTTCTTGCGGACGTCGAGCAGGCCCATCACGGTTCCGGTCGGCGCCAGGCCGGCGGGCTGCACGCTGTCGGTGAACACCTTCACCACTTCGTCGCCGCGGAGCGCCGCGACGGTGCCGCCGTGTTCGTTGGCGACGAAGACCGTGCCGTTGGCCGCCTGGGCGGCGTCGTGGGGGAAGGTGCCGGTCAGCACCCGCTGTCGAGCCTGCCCGTCGGGCAGGTCGACGCGCACCAGGGCGTCGGCGCTTTCGACCGGGACCAGCACCGGACCGCCCGGCGCCGCCAACTGCAGGTGCCGCGCGAACCCCGGCAGTGGCGTACGCGCGGTGACGGCTCCGGTGTCGGCGTCCAGCAGGACCAGCTCGTTGGGATCGCGGGTGGTGACGGCTACGCGGCGGCTGACGGGATCGACGACGACGCCCTCGGGTGCCGCGCCGACGGGGATCTGACGTCCGGGCGGTGGTTGCACAGGCGGCGGGGCCTGCTGAGGTTCGGCCGGCGGCGGCAATGTCTGTGGGTCAGGCCGGGTGCCCTCGGTCACGGGCGCAGGCATCGGAGGTGACGGTGCGGCGCCGCAGCCTGCCGTCAGCAGAACGCAGGCGATCGCGGCGAGAGTGAGCGCGCGCATGGTGAGGCGGTACCCGGCCGCCTGCGCGACGACGCACTGACGGGTATGACGAGGGTGTGACCGGCGCGGCCGCACCCGGCGGCAGTGTGCCGCCGCCGCCGGGTGCGGGGTCTCTGGTCGCCCGATGTCTGCCTCTCGGGCTCAGCTCAGCGGCCCTTGCCGTCCAGCTGATGCCGGTGCGGCGACTGCGGAGCGCAGGGCGCGGACGCGTCCTCGGTGTGGGTGGCCGTCGCGCAGTCCTGGTGGTCGGTGGCCGGGTCGGCGCTCCACACCCCGGCACTGACGGAACTGCCGACCGACGGCATGGCCGGAGCGGCTGCGGCGGCGCCGGCCAGGCCGATCGAGGCGGCACCGATCATGATGGCGGTGATCGCGGTGCGGGCGGCGGCGGTGAGCTTCGACATGGTGTCCTCCTGGTTGGGGCGCTGGTTGCGCCGGTGAACACAGGATCGGCGGCCGGTCTCCACGAATCCTCAAAGGATCCTTGGCGGGTGCGGCCCTTTGCCGTTGCTGGCGCTTCGGGCCAGCGTCCGCGCATTCTGACGTTGACGTCGGTGTAACAAATTTGCCATCGAATGTCCCTAGTTTGGTGCGGTCACACGTCCGTCATCCCGGTTCGGACGCATCGCAGTGAGGAAGTCCCATGAGCGGAAATGCCGTCCGTCTGCAGGCGATCAACAACGTGGAGGCCTACGTCCCTCCGGCGATCAGCTTCGACCCGACCGAGGAGCCCGGCGCGATCTTCGGCGCCAACGTGTTCACCAAGGCCGAGATGCAGCTGCGTCTGCCGAAATCGGTGTTCAAGTCCGTCGTCGCGACCATCGAGAAGGGCGCCACGCTCGATCCCGCCGTCGCCGACTCGGTGGCGTCGGCGATGAAGGACTGGGCGCTGTCGAAGGGTGCCACGCACTACGCCCACGTCTTCTACCCGATGACCGGGTTGACCGCCGAGAAGCACGACAGCTTCCTCGAACCCGTCTCCGACGGGCAGACGTTGGCCGAGTTCGCCGGCAAGACACTCATCCAGGGCGAACCGGACGCCTCCAGCTTCCCGTCGGGTGGCCTGCGCAGCACCTTCGAAGCGCGCGGTTACACCGGCTGGGATGTCACCAGCCCGGCCTACATCCTGGAGAACCCGAACGGCAACACGCTCTGCATCCCGACGGTGTTCGTGTCCATGACCGGCGAGGCGCTGGACTACAAGACCCCGCTGCTGCGCAGCCAGCAGGCCATGGGCGCGCACGCCGAGCGCATCCTCACGCTGTTCGGCCACAAGAATCTGGAGAAGGTGGTCTCGTTCTGCGGGCCCGAACAGGAGTACTTCCTGGTGGACCGGCACTTCTTCCTGGCCCGCCCGGACCTGATCAACGCCGGCCGTACCCTCTTCGGCGCCAAGCCGCCGAAGGGGCAGGAATTCGATGACCACTACTTCGGCGCGGTGCCCGAGCGGGTCCTGGGCTTCATGATGGACACCGAGCGTGAGCTGTTCAAGCTCGGCATCCCCGCCAAGACCAGGCACAACGAGGTCGCCCCGGCGCAGTTCGAGGTGGCGCCGATGTTCGAGCGCGCCAATATCGCCTCCGACCACCAGCAGCTGCTGATGACGGTGTTCAAGACGATCGCCAAGAAACACGGCATGGAGTGCCTGTTCCACGAGAAGCCGTTCGCCGGGGTCAACGGCTCCGGTAAGCACGTGAACTTCTCGGTGGGCAACGCCGAGTTGGGTTCGTTGCTGGTCCCGGGTGACACCCCGCACGAGAACGCCCAGTTCCTGGTGTTCTGCGCGGCCGTGATCCGCGCCGTGCACAAGTTCGGCGGCCTGCTGCGGGTGTCGGTGGCCTCGGCCACCAACGATCACCGCCTCGGCGCCAACGAGGCGCCGCCGGCAATCATCTCGATCTTCCTCGGCGAGCAGCTCGCCGATGTGTTCGAGCAGATCGCCAAGGGTGCGGCCACCTCGTCAAAAGGCAAGGGCACCATGATGATCGGTGTCGACACCTTGCCGCATCTGCCCACCGATCCGGGCGACCGCAACCGCACCAGCCCGTTCGCGTTCACCGGTAACCGGTTCGAGTTCCGCGCGCCCGGTTCGGGTCAGACCGTCGCCGTGCCGATGATCATCCTGAACACGATCATGGCCGACTCGTTCGATCACATGGCCACGGTGCTGGAGAAATCGCTGGCTGACGGAGTGGACTTCGATACCGCGGTGCAGCAGTTGCTCACCGAGGTCATCACCGAGCACGGCGCGGTGGTGTTCAACGGTGACGGCTACTCCGACAACTGGCAGATCGAGGCGGCCGAACGAGGCCTGCCCAATCTCAAGACCACCCTCGATGCGATTCCCGAGCTGATCAAACCCGAGGCCGTCGAGTTGTTCGAGAAGTACGGCGTGTTCAACGAGCGCGAGTTGCACAGCCGTTACGAGGTGCGTCTCGAGCAGTACGCGCTGACCATCGCCGTGGAGGCCAAGCTCGCCCTGGAGCTGGGCTCGACGGTGATCCTGCCCGCAGCGCTGCGGTATCAGACCGAGCTGGCGCAGAATGTCGCCACCTTGAAGGCGGCCGGCGTCGAGCCGAGCTTGGTTCTGCTGGAGCAGGTTTCGGCCCCGATCTCCGAGCTCACCTCGGCGTTGTCGGCGCTGAAGGCGGCGCTGGCCGAGCATGCCGAGGGCTCGCTGGCGGAGGCGACGCACGCCCGCGACGTGCTGCTGCCGGCGATGGCTGCGGTGCGGACCGCGGCTGACTCGTTGGAAAGTGTTGTGGCCGACGACCTGTGGCCGCTGCCCACCTACCAGGAGATGCTCTACATCCTCTGAGTTGACCTGATCATTCCCCGCGAGCGCGCGCGTCTGTACGGCGACACGCCGCACTTTTTGTACAGACGCGCGCGCTCGCTCCGCCCGACTAGCCTCGCGGCTATGCCGAGGAGCAAAGGCCGGACCAAGAAGTCCAAGGGCAAGGCGTGGCGGACCGGCCGGGCGGGGTCGGAATACGAGGAAAACGTTGCCGAGCCGTCGGCCGGCCTGGACCTCGCGACGATGCCGGAGGCTCTGGTCGAGGTCCTGTCGAACGCATTGGCGGAGGACGCGGACCCGGCCTACGGCGATGACCACTTGGGCCGGGTGCTCGTCCGGCGCGGGTGGGAGCCGCTGCACGTCCATCTCGAAGACAGCTCGGACATGTGGTCATGGCCGTCGTCGGCGCCCGAAGGGGACTCCTGGGTGCCCACCGCGGTGACCGTTCTCGAGGACGGCTACCTGGTGCAGTTCGCCGACTTCCAGTCGCTGATGCGGGACGAACACGCCGAATACTCCAGCCGCGAAGAGTTGCTCGACGACCTCGACACCATCGAGGCGTATCGGCATCCAGCCGACCCACGGACCTAGTGTTTGTCCTTATGTTCGGACAAATGTAGACACCGGGGTGTGGCGGTGGCTACACTCACCTCTCGTCGGAACCGCCGAGCGAGAGGCTGGCCCCGTGACCACTCAAATCCCTTCAGCCGCTCAAACACCCGTCGGCATCATCGGTTTCGGCTGGATGGGTCGGGTGCACGCGCAGGCCTACGCCCGCGTCCGCCATCACTACCCGCAGCATGCCCGCCTGGTGGCGATCGCCGATGACGTTCCCGGCCGCGCCGAGGAGGCTGCCCGGCAGTTCGGTGCGTCCACCGCGGTGACGGACTGGCGTGTGTTGCTCGACGATCAGTCGGTGAGCGCCGTCAGCGTCACCGCACCCAACTTCCTGCACCGCGAAATCGGCACTGCCGTGGTGGAGGCGGGCAAGCACCTGTGGATCGAGAAGCCGGTGGGCCTCAGCGCTTCTGATGCGCTGGCGGTGGCGCGTGCCGCCGAGACCGCCGGGGTGCAAACGGCCGTCGGATTCAACTACCGCAACGCGCCCGCGGTCGCGGCCGCCCGCGAACTGATCGCCGCCGGCGAACTCGGTGAGATCACCCACGCCCGTTGCTATTTCCTCAGCGATTACGCCGCCCACCCCGACGGCGCACTGAGCTGGCGCTTCCAGCGCAACCGCGGCGGCAACGGTGTGCTCGGTGATCTCGCCTCGCACGGTGTGGATCTCGTGCGGCATCTGCTCGGCGACATCGACTCGGTGATCGCCGACACCGCCATCTTTGTCCCGCAGCGGCCGGTGCCCACGGGTGCCACCAGTGGGCACCAGCTCGCCGCGGGCGGCCGGCGCGACGCGGTGGAGAACGAGGACTACGTATTCGCACAGCTGCGGCTGACCTCCGGCGCGCGCTGCACGGTGGAGGCCAGCAGGGTGTCGGTGGGCGAGCAGAATGCCTACGGTTTCGAGATCCACGGCACCAAGGGCATGGTGGGTTGGGACTTCCGGCGCATCGGCGAACTGCGGGTCGGCACCGGGTCGGTGTTTCAGGACCAGCCCGTCACCACCCGCTATGTCGGTCCCGGGGACGGTGAGTATGCCGCCTTCCAGCCCGGCTCCGCCATCGCACTGGGCTATGACGATCTCAAGGTCATTGAGGCACAACGATTCCTGCGCTCCATCGCCACAGGGCACCCGCACGGCGCCACCATCTGGGATGCGGTGCGCACGGCCCAGGTGATCGAGGCGATCACCGAGTCCGTGCGCACCGGCACCTGGACTGAGCCCGCGCGTTGATCTTCCACACATCCCCGGGTCAGGGGGTGTGCCGTCGGCCCAGCGCGGCCAGTTCACCGGCCAGCGTTTCGGCGTCCATCCCGGTTGTCAGCGCCCGTGACAGCAACTCGGCCTGCGTTTCTCCGTGCAGGCCCGAAATGGGTTGATCGAGGTCGAGATTACTCGGGAACGCGTAACCCTCAGCGGCAGCGGCGATCACGTTGTCGGCACCGGCCGCCTGGTGCAGGAAAGGGTAGATGGCGTTGACGATCGCTTCCCGGTCCACCGCGTCGATGGCTCGACCGAACGGCGAGCTGACCTGCAACAGATTGGCCATCCGCTTGATGTCCGACGAGCTGTTGGTGCCCGCGGCGTGGAACAGCGCGGGGTTGAAGAACACGGCGTCACCGGCTTTCAGCGGCAACTGAACGTAATTGGCGTGGAAGTACTCCCGGAACTGCGGCAGGTTGAATGCGAGATAACCCGGTTCGTACTGGTGCGAGTAGGGCAGGTACATCGTCGGTCCCGACTCCACCGGCATGTCGACGTGAGCCACCGCACCCTGCAGGGTGAGTGCGGGGGACAGGCGGTGTACGTGCGCGCGGAAACGCGCCGCGGTGTCGGTGGACATGAAACCCAGGTGGTAGTCGCGATGCGGATTCTGCGCACCGCCACCAGGATTGACCACATTGACCGACGAGGTCACCTGATACATCGGTCCCAACCAGGCGCACGACACCAATGCCAGTACGTCGTTGGAGTAATAGCGCACGAACGGCTCGGGATCGGTGAGCGCAAGTTTCTGCAACGCATTCCAGATGCGATCGTTGGCGCCGGGCTTGGCGAAATGGTCGCCGTTGACCACACCCGACGCACGTTGCTCGGCGATGATGCCGCTGAACCGGGCGGTGGTCTCGGCCAGTGCGTGCTGCTCGGTGAAGGCCCCCGTGAAGACGACGATACCGGGCCCGGTCAGCAGGGCCCGCGCCAGTTCATCGGCGATCTCCTCGCGGCGCTGCGGATCCGTGGCCTGGGCGGTGATCACCTCGGCGTTGTAGAACAGCACGCCGCGGGTGGTGTCGGAGGCGTACGGGTAATCGGCCAGCGCCGTCTCCTGGGACAGCACACGGTCGAAATCCTGGATATCGCAGTCGGATTCCGAGATACGGCCGGCACCGACGGCACCTGTCACACTGCGGGTCATGTTGGTCTCCTCGTCAGATGATGTCGATCTGTGATGCCGGCAGAATCAGGATGACAAGATGGGAAAGTCGGAACAACCACACAAACCCCTCAAAACGACCTCAGGAACCAGCCGGTGCGACGTCCCTACCCGATTCGTGAAATCGCCCGCCAGGCCGGCGTGAGCGAGGCGACCGTCGACCGCGTGTTACACCGCCGGCCGGGCGTGCGGACCGGCACGGTGCTCCAGGTCGAGCAGGCGATCGCCGACCTCGAGCGCCAGTCCACCCAGATACGATTGTCCGGCCGGACGTTCATGATCGATGTGGTGATGGACACCCCGAAACGGTTCTCGGCGTTGGTCCGTCGCGCCCTGGAACGAGAGTTGCCCGGTCTGGGCCCGGCAGTGCTGCGCAGCCGGTTCCATCTCCGCGAACACTGGCCGCTCGAGGAACTGATCGGTCAACTCGACAGGATCGCACGCCAGGGCAGCCACGGGGTGGTGCTCAAGGCTCCGGACATCCCGGAGGTCGCTGCGGCCATCGGCCGGTTGACCGCGGCCAAGATCCCGGTGATCACGCTGGTCACGGATGTGCCTGCCAGTACGCGCATCGCGCACGTGGGAATGGATGACCGGGCAGCGGGTGCGGCGGCATACTTGATGCATCAGTGGCTGCGTCGGCTGCCGGGCCGGGTACTGGTGGTGACCAGCAGCGCCCTGTTCCGGGGGGAGGAAGACCGGGAGACGGGATTCCGGTCCGGTCTGCGTGACTACGACCCTGACCGCGCGATCGTCGACGTCACCAATTCCGACGGGCTCGACGCCACCTGCCGGGAACTGGTCGGTACCGCGCTCACAGCGCATCCCGACATCGTCGCGGTCTACTCGATCGGCGGCGGGAACACCGGTATCGCAGACGCTTTCGACGCGGCGGGCCGGCACTGTGAAGTGTTCATCGGTCACGACCTGGCCAAGGCCAACCGCGAGCTGTTGTTGGCCGGCAGGCTCAGCGCGGTGCTACATCACGATCTGGGGGCCGACATGCGCCGGGTGGCCCGGCTGGTGATGACCCACCACGGGGCTTTGCCGGGCCGGTTGCCCGCGCAGCCGTCAGCGATTCAGATCATCACGCGGGAGAATCTGCCTCCGGATCTCGTCGGCGATGTCGAGCGTTGACACGGCAGTGCGCAACGGATGGATCTCGGATTCGGTGCGCCCGTCGGTGATCAGTCTCGCCGCCTCCACCGCCGCGTAGTGCAGCCCGTCGGCCTGCGTTCCGGGCTTCTCGTCGTAGCGCAGCACCAGCCCCGGATCGGACGGATGCCCTTTGTGCCGGGTCAGCGTGAACGGTCCGGGCATGAAGAACGGGCCGTCGATGTGCAGTGTCGAGTCGCGGCCGCTGATCACCGCCGAGGTGGGGGTATCGGACAAGATCGTGGTGTGCAGGACCGCCTGATTGCCGGCCGCGTCGGACAGCATCGCCGAGATCTGCCCGGGGAGACCCGGGACCGCGTCCTGGCTCTGCGCCACCACCCTGGTGAATGATCCGAACACCAGGTGCGCCAAGGCGATCGGATAGGTGCCCAGGTCCAGAAGCGGACCGCCCGCGAGATCGGCGTTGTAGATGCGGTGATCGGGAGTGAAGAACTCGCCGTGGTCGGCGATCACCGTGCGCACCTCACCGAGCGCGCCGTCGTCGAGCAGTTGGCGGATGACATCGAACTTCGGCAGGAACTTGGTCCACATCGCCTCGCCGACGAACCGGTTGGCGCCGGCTGCCGCCGCGATGATCTCGCGTGCGCCTGCCGCGTCCACCGCGAGCGGCTTTTCCACCAGCACATGCTTGCCCGCCGCAAGCGCGGCGATCGTGTTGTCGCGATGACTGGGATGCGGGGTTGCGATGTAGACGATATCGACGTCGGGGTCGTCGAACAGCGCTTCGTAGCTGCCGTGGGCGGCGGGCAGCGACCACTGCGCGGCGAAGGCCTGCGCGCGACCGGCATCGCGGGAAGCGACGGCGGCCACCCGTTGAGTTGTGTTGGCCTGCACTGACTCCACAAAACGATGCGCGATCCACCCCGGGCCGGCAATACCCCAGCGCAACGACGGCGCCTCCCGCGGGTCGGGTGTCCGGGGCGTCGGCAGCGTGGTGAGGTTCATGGCATCAGCGTAATCCGCCAATGCTCTATTTGTTAAGACATCAGCATGTAATACTCACGCTATGACTGTGCGCGTAGGGGTTGTCGGAGTCGGCGTCATGGGTGCCGACCACGCTCGCAAGCTGGCCAAGGTGGTGTCCGGCTCCGACGTGGTGGCGGTGACCGATTTCAATGCCGAGGTGGCCCGACAGGTGGCCGACGAACTCGGCGCCGGTGTGCACGGCGACGGGTTCGCGCTGATCGGCGATGCGAACGTGGACGCCGTGGTGATCGCGACGCGTGATGACACCCACGCCGATCTGGTACTGGCAGCGCTGGGCGCGGGTAAACCCGTCATGTGCGAAAAGCCGTTGGCGCCAACGGCGGCCGAGTGCCAGACGGTACTGGATGCCCAAGCCCGACTCGGTGCCGAGGTGGAACCCGTGACGGTCGGATTCATGCGCCGCTTCGATCCGTCCTACGTCGCCCTGCGGGAGCGGGTGCAAAGCGGTGACCTGGGTGCCCCGTTGATCGCGCATTGCATCAGCCGCACCGTGCACACCTACCCGGGCGGGGATTCGGCGTCGTCGATCACGCAGTCGGCCATCCACGAGCTGGACATCGTGCCGTGGCTGCTGGACTCGCCGATCTCGGCGGTCAGCTGGCAGCACGGCCGCAGTTCGGTGAATTCGGCGGGGCGCCAGGACCCGCAGTTCTACCTGCTGCGCACCGCTTCCGATGTCCTGGTGACCGTCGAGTTGTTCCTCAACGCCCGGTACGGCTACGACACCCGCTGCGAAGTCGTCGGCGAAAAGGGCACGGCAGCACTGACTTTGCCCACCCACATCGTCACCGATTCCGAACGTCAGCGAGGCGTGGCGTACCCGGCTGACTGGATTCCGCGCTACAGCGATGCCTACCGGATCGAACTGCAGGAGTGGATCGACTCGATCCGGGAGAACAGGACGTCGACGCTGGCCGCCGCGGAGGACGGTCTGCGGGCATCGGTAGTGGCCGACGCGCTGGTGGAGTCGATGAAGTCCAACGGCGCCTGGGTCACCGTCTGATCCGGCCGAGCGCGCGTGTCTGTACGGCAACACGCCGGTTCTCTTGTACAAACTCGTGCGCTCGCCCGTGGGGTTACAGCACTTTCAGGGCGGAATCGGCGGCCCGCTGTAACGCCTCGCGCACCGGCGATGCACGGAACTCCCTCGACAGGATCTCCACACCCCACGGCCCGGTGAACCCGAGCTCACGCAGTACCTCGACCAACCCGGCGAGATCAAAAGATCCTTCCCCGCAGAGCAATCGGTTCTCGACGGTGTCTTCGAACAGTGAGCCCTCGACCTCGGCGGAGGCGTCGTCGAGTTCGACGCCGACGATCATCGCCGGTGTCAACGCCTCGCGGAGCTCAGTCAGCGAGGTGCCGGCCCGGAACACATGCCAGGCGTCCACCAGGAGCCCGACCGCCGGATGGTCGGCAGCGGTCACCAACTCCGCACCCAGCGGCACCGTCGAGATGATCGAGAACGGCATGGTTTCGATCGCCACCCGGGTGCCGTGCGCGGCGGCCTGCTGCGCCAGCTCCCGCAGCGGTGTGACCAGCGACTCGGGGTTCTCGATACGCGGGCCCAGTTCGGAGCCGATCTTGATGAACGCCGGCTGCAGGACGTCGGCAGCCTCGAACAGCAGTGCGCGGATATCGTCGGTGTCGCCGGGCAGCCACCACCGCTCGAGCAGTTCGATCTCGATGTGGCGGAGCCCGGCCTCGGCGATCAGATCTCGTAAACCGTTGAACCCCAGAGAGTCCCGGATGACCCGAAGATCCTCGGCGATCAACCCCATACCGCTGTAACCGGCCTCGGCCACCGCCGCCACACGTTCGGCGATCGGCACCGGGCTGACCGGCAGGGGGTGCAGCGGCGAGGTGTTACCGGCACTGGTCCACGCGGTGGCGATCAGCTCAGTCATGAGCCCTTCCCGAAAGCGAGCGAGCGGGTTTGTACAAAAACGCTCGGCGTTTTGTGTACAAACACTCAGTGTCACAGTGGACGTGCCGCTGTTGCGGTGGTTGGGTCTTTTCACCTGGTGTCTGACTCTTAC